>DVEF01000089.1 GCA_015295805.1 Geminocystis sp. M7585_C2015_104
AGTATAAATACCTCCTATAGTTACCAGATGGAATTGTTTTCTTATCCCTAGACAAGGGTATGGTTACCAGATGGAATTATTGTCTTATCTCTAGACAAGAGTATAGTTGCCAGATGAAATTATTGTCTTATCTCTAGACAAGAGTATAGTTGCTAGATGGAATTATTGTCTCATCCCCAGACAAGGGTATAGTTGCTAGATGGAATTGTTGTCTTATCCCTAGACAAGGGTATGGTTACTAGATGGAATTGTTGTCTTATCCCTAGACAAGGGTATAAATGTCTCCTGTTATCCCCACTGATGTTTGTGTCACCTCGCCAAAAGATGTAGCAGATAAGCGTTAGCCTTAATTTACCCAAGGGGGTATTAGCATACAACTGTTGCCGGCATCACTTCGTTGGAGAGAATGTCTAGTATACAAGCATTGTCGGGGTGATTTTAAGGTATATAGTATACTTTTGTTGAAGGAGTAAATTTACTAGAAAACAAGCGGAGTAGACGGCTGTTGTTAGCCAGAAGCTTAAGAAATTTTCCAGTAGACAAGTATTATTATTATCATTCTACTAGGGGAGATTCCTTATTGGGACTACTCTACTGAGGGTATTCAGTGAGTAGACGGGTGTTGGAAAGGTGACTTGGCTAGGGGATATGTAGTAGACAAGTATTGTTAGTCCAACGCCCATAGGACGGCCTAATTTTACCAAGGGTGACACCTTTTGAAAAGATATTGTTGGGGTGATTTTATCTGCGTTTATTCAACAGAAAAGTATTATTGGCATGACTTGACTAAAGGGGATTTGCCGGTAGGGAATGTCTGCCAGACAACTGAAGAGGGTGTCTAGCATACGGGGATTGTGAGGCTGATTTCAGTGGGGGAAATTTAATAGCAAACCGTTGTAAGTCAGAAGCAGAAGGGAGTGTCTAGCAGAAAATTACTGTGTTGTTAGCATGACTAGACTGGGAGAATGTCTAGCCGGCTACTGTTGTGGGCTTTGCCCCCGCGATGGTATGATAGAAGGGTTTTACTGGAGGGTATGTCTAGTAGACAGGTAAAGGGATAACCAATAGACAGGCATTGCTGATAAGAAGACAAGTATTGTAAAAGGGGAATTGCGGGGAATTATCATTGTGACTAGACTGGAAGAGATGTATATGTAGCAGACAACTTTTGTTGCCATGACTTCACTGAGGGGATAGTCTAATCTCACTGGGGGTTATTTTTGGTAAACAATTGTTGTTAGTATGACTTTAAAGGGAGGGTGTCTAGTAGGTAAGCATTGTCGGGGTGATTTTACTAGGGGATAGGCAGACGAGGATTGCCAGTCTGAATTCCCCGAAGTGTCAGGGAGGTATTGTTGGTATGACTTTTAAATACTTTACCCTAAACCCTATCCCCTATCCCCTTTATCCTACCCCCAGAGAGGGGCGCCGAGAAGGCACTTAATTCGGTAGACTAGATGAGTATTGTGGGCGTCACTTGATTGGCGGAAAAGTCTAGTGGAGTATTACTAGTATGACTTGCCTGGGAAGTTTAGTAGACGGGTGTTGCTAGGATGACTTTGGAGGAGAGGGGATGGGGGAATGTGGCTATTGTGACTTTACTGGAGGGAGGTATTGGCTTAATAATAGGGATTAGTGGCGTAATCTAGAATTCTGGTGAAACAATGCGTATTTCTCTAAACTGGCTGAGAGAATTTGTGGAGGTAAAACTGTCGGCAGAGGAATTAGCCAAGACTTTAACCATTGCCGGGTTTGAGGTGGAAGACATTGAGGATAGACGCACCTGGGCTGATGGGGTGGTGGTGGGGAAGGTATTGGAGTGTAAAAAACACCCTAATGCTGATAAACTAAGTGTGTGTAGGGTAGACATTGGGGAAAAGTCCGTTTATCAAATTGTTTGTGGTGCGTCTAATGTAAGAGAGAATATACTTGTTGCCGTTGCCAAGCCGGGGAGTTATTTGCCTAAGGTAGATTTAAAAATTAAACCCACTAAGTTGAGGGGGGTTGAAAGCAATGGTATGATTTGTTCATTGGCAGAGTTAGGTTTAGAAAAGGAGAGTGAGGGAATACATATCCTGGAGGGGGATTATAGGGTGGGGGAAGATATTCGCCCCATTTTGGGTTTAGACGATGTTATCCTAGAGGTAACTGCCACTGCCAATCGCGCGGATGCTTTAAGTGTAGTGGGGGTAGCCAGGGAGGTGGCTGCCTTGACGGGGGGAAAACTCACCCTGCCACACATTGAGGAGACAATCAACCCCATTTACTCTGACAAGGTTGCCATAAGGGTTGAGGATACTTCCGCCTGTCCGGCATATATTGCCACAATCATCGAGAAAGTTAAAATCGCGCCTTCTCCTGACTGGCTACAAAGACGTTTGCAAGCGGCAGGAATACGCCCCATAAATAATGTGGTTGATGCCACTAATTATATTCTCCTAGAATGGGGGCAACCCTTACATGCCTTTGACAAAGATAAGCTACATACCATCGCCAAAAGTGACAGTCTAACAGTGGGTGTGCGTTTTGCCAAAGAGGGGGAGACTCTGACAACTCTAGACAGTCAAGAAAGAAAATTAACCCCTCAAAATTTGCTTATTACTATCAACAATCAGCCAGTAGCCTTAGCCGGCGTCATGGGTGGCGAAGATAGCGAAGTTGACGAGAATACTCAGAATATCTTACTAGAGGCTGCCCTTTTTGAACCAGTTGTAGTTCGTCGTAGTGCAAAAATTCAGGGAATTCGCACGGAATCTTCTACTCGTTACGAGAGGGGAGTAAACCAGGTAGAGTTGGAGAAGGCTTTAAATAGGGCAATTTCCCTTATCAACCAACTGGCAGGTGGCAAGGTTACCAGTCAGATTATAGCCGACAATCGCTCTTATTCTACCCCTGTTATTGAATTAAGACTCCAGCGTCTGCATCAGGTATTAGGGAAGGTGAGAAAAGGGGATAGCCTCATAGACATTCCCCCCGAAGATGTGGTTAGAATTCTAGAAGACTTAGGTTGTCAACTGGAGGTAAAAAAAGAGTCTCCTTTGGTATGGCAGGTAAGAATCCCCCCTTACCGTTATAGAGACTTAGAGAGGGAGATAGACTTGATTGAGGAGGTAGCTAGACTTTATGGTTATGACAATTTCCATGACACTCTCCCCACCCAGGCTACTGTAGGCTATCTTCCCCTCAATTATCAGATACAAAGGCAAATTAGGGCTTCTTTGAGAGGGTTAGGGTTAACCGAGTTGATGCATTACTCCCTAGTAAACGCCAAGGTAGCGGGGATTAAAATTGCCAATCCCCTGTTTGTAGAATATTCTGGTTTAAGGAGTAATCTGATTGACGGTTTGATAGACGCCTTTGAATATAATCTCAGTCAGGGTAATGGTTGTTTAAATGGTTTTGAAATAGGTAGAATCTTCTGGTTAGAAAATGGGGAGAAACGAGAAGCCGACGCCTTGGGGGGGATATTTGGGGGTGACTTGTATACCGAAGGCATTTGGGTAAGAAGTGGTAAACCTCAACCCATGACGTGGTATGAGGCTAAGGGAATCCTTGACAGTTTCTTCGACTCTCTGAAGTTGCCAATCACCTACCAGGCAGAATCTGATGACTGTCGTCTTCATCCGGGACGCACTGCCAGTTTATGGTTAAATGGGAATAGAATTGGTGTATTTGGGCAACTCCATCCCCGTTTGCGGCAACAAAAAGACTTACCCGACAGTGTTTACGTATTTGAGTTACAATTGGAACCCATAGTCGGCTTTTTAGAACAAAAACACATACAAACGCCTGTCTTTAAACCCTATTCCACCTATCCGGCAGTAGAAAGAGATATAGCCTTTTTCATCTCCACAGAGATACCCGTGGCAGAAATAGTCTCGGTGATGCGAAAAGCCGGTGGCAGGTTATTAGCTGATGTAAGGTTGTTTGACGAGTATAAAGGGGAGAATGTGGAAGAAGGGAAAAGGAGTTTAGCCTTTACTCTTACTTATCGCTCTCCCGATGGTACACTAAAAGACAGTGATGTGGAGCCAATTCATGATAAAATCCGTCAAACTCTTGGCCAGCATTTTGATATTATCCTCCGCAGTTGACATTGGGGAATGTAGGCGTTTATTATAAGCCCATACGGGGGGTTGGGATATAAGACGATGTACCCTTCCCGATTACAGACGAATGATAATTATTCTCCTGCGGTTGGGATTGGGTGTGGGAGTTTATAATTATAAACCCGCACATGGCGGGGGGAATAAGGCTAGGGAGAGTGGCTAATCCCAATGGTAAGCTAATGATAACAGTTTCCCCTTGGCAGGGGGTGGAGTTGAACGGCTACTCGGATAGAATTATAATCATTCGCACCTGCCTACGTTATTTTTAATTCTATTTTTGGGGATTGTTGAAAATTATACTACCAATCTTGACCCCAGTAGGGGCTTATAATCATAATTCCCCACTACATAACCATACCCCACCTCCCACATCCTATCCCCCACACCCTATCCCCTCATAAGTCACCGCCACGGCTAGTAAATCCCTAACCCATAGCTTCGAGATAGTTGTGGCTGTCATCGGCAACTGGGGTTTATTATGACACTGGTGTCTTAGTGTTGCCTAACCAGTAAGAAAGTGGTTTCTAATGGTATTGGTTGTCATACTTATTGTCACCGTTGTCAGTTGGTATTGTTAGCTTTAGGAATTGTTGTCACCGCTACTGCCTTCTTTCTAGTTATTGTCGGCGGGTTGCTTTTGATTTTATAGGCTACTGGTTAGGTGAAGACTAACTGTATTTGACTGCCACTGTCATTTTCCCTTAGCTATTATTATCCACCCTTCTCAATAGTGGTTTTTACCCAATAGGGGAGGTTTTCAGACTGATTTTTTTGTCACCCACTCCACTTTTTGGCTTTCTCAATAGCTTGAATTGATGGTATTGGCTAGCTAACTGATTGTCACTGTTGCCAGTGGTTAGTCATAATAATTGTTACCGTTATCAAGTACTAGACAAATCCGGTTGATGGGATGGTTGTTTGTATTATTAGCCACTGCCACTAGTTTAGTCATCAGAGTTACTGTTTCTATCTTCATACACTAGAATTTATCGGAGTCTCTGTGGCAGACATCAGCCGCCAGTGTTTTTTGTGACAGTCTCTAGTATAGGCTTGCGTCTGTTGTCAGTTTTTCCATCATTGCTTAGTTGGTGTCGGTTTCCGAATTAATGCTTTGTGTATTTTTGGCTAGTATTAGTCTCCAGAGTAGGGGAAGGCAGTGGTCAGACTGAATTTGTTTTTACCGACTGACTTGTAGTGACTTCGCATCTGCTTGTTACTCTAGTCATCACTGATTTCACATCACTGTATGTCGCCGAGGATGTGGTTTTTTCTATAAGCTACTGCCCTTGATTATGATAGTATTGTGTTGGGATTGTGGTTTCCATTAAGCTGCCAGTATTGGCGGTTAAACTGACTATCATTATTGTCAGTCACTTGTATTAACTGTCAGAATGATTGTCACCGTCAACACCCACATTTAGTTGTTGGTGTCGTTGGCAGTTGGTGATGATAGTCTATTTCTCCCCGGTTTGTCTTTGCTGTTAGAAACCACTACAGGTTGCCAGGCAAGAAAATGTCGGCTACTGGAATGCCACTAGCTTTTTTAACTGGCTTACTAGTCTTGGTTATATGTTAGTTGCCAGTATTAGTTGTCAGAATAATTCCTATCAGCCACCCAAGTGGGTTATCCAAACAATGTGGTGGTTGCCAGATGTCTTGTCACTCTTGCCATCAGCCATTAACATACTAGTAGCATTGATTGTGATGCCGCTGTCTCCAGGAATAGGCGTCAGTTTTGTTGTCATTGGCTACTGCCATTAATTAATTAATCAGAAGTCAGACTTCTTGTTTCCACTATCACATGGAAGCCATCAGAGTATTTTTTACTGACAGGGCGCCATTACATTCTATCACTCCCTTGTATTTTTCTCAACTAATGGGGGTGTGGGATGTGGGAGATTTGAGGTAGCTAATAAAACATGGTTAGTGATAGACAATGCCTTTGTAGAATCCTCGGGGATTAATACGCAATGCCATGTCTTGAAGGATTATTTTCTCAAAAACACTTTTACCCACCACGGGGGAAATCCCAATAAGCGTCAATGACAATGCCTTCATTCGGCCAAATGTTTTGTTTTTACCCGGGTTTCTCTATGCTAGGTATATAAAAATCCCACTTTGAATCCACGGGCTGTTGGCATTTTCAAATCCCTAAGATTAAATAGTTATTAACTACGATAATTCCTTTGTCTTCCTCTACAAATGTACCCATAACCTATTTCCCAATTAGGCCGCTAGCAATCTAAAAGGCGTCGCAATGGGGTAGAAAATAATTGCCTCTCTCCCAAAATCCGTTTAAATTGGGGAAGCTTTTTTTTGGCTGTAACATTTACCTTTAATTTTTAAATTTGTTTTTGGGCAACGTTATTATTACTTTGTACAATAAACCTCGTGAAATATATTTACTTTGGATTCTGATTATTGTTAATATGTTACTAAAAATAGAATTATTTTAATGTTAGCATAAATTGCCAAGGGCAAATTCATATTATTTCTTCCGTATGCAAAATTTAAAACCTTTCAAATAAAGGAGCCTTTTCAGGAATATATTTTCACTCATTTTTTAGCAGAGAGGCTTTTGAGACTCATGTTGACTAAGAAGAATCTAATTTTATGGCAATGTGATTCTTATGGGGCAAAATGCTATGAATATGAGGAGTGAGTAGCAGAAACTAAGATTTACAGGAAGTTATTATTGCGGAGTTTTAGACTGGCTTTCCCGTTGTCAGTCGTCAGTGGGTATTTCCAGACAAGTTGTGTTGTTAAGCTACTAGAATAAATAGCCAGTGTGTTGGTTTTATGTGTTTAGTCTTCTGAATGAAGGGAGGAATAGCTGAGAATACAACAAAACAACTTTTATGGGGTGGAAAGAGGCAGTCAAAAATGTGACAAAGTTATTCCCCCTTAGAGTGACAAGAAGTAGCCAAATGTGATGGAGTAACCCTCTTGGGGTAAAAGGGAATAGCTGGAAATGTAACCTGGTTACTTCCAGGGTGGAGTTAGCCGGAAGGGAAATAAGATGATTTTCTCTCACAAGGGAACAACCAGAAGTGTAAAATGGAAAGCAATAACCAGAAAGATAACAAGATTAGGCCAGAGTGGGATAGATGGGAAAATAGCCGTCAGTGTGACAAAATGATTCTGGGGGTAGAAGAAAGAGGAGAATAACTAGAAATATATAACAGTAACTATGAGGCAAGAGGATAGCAAGAAAAACAACAAGGCGACTTTTTTGGAATGGGAATTTTTGGAGGAGAAATGGATAGCCTGGAAAATGAGGCGACTGTTGTGAAGCAAGGGGGAATAACCAGAAATGAGATGGAAATGGGTAGCCGGGGATATAAACACCCACCCTATGGGAGAGAAGGCAATAGCCGGAAAGGCAATGTGACAAAATGTGACAGAATGACTCCCTTGGAAGAAAGAGGTAACCGGGAGGGTAATAGAAGGGGGTTAGGGAGGGATAGCCGGAAGCGTCACAAGGTGACTTTCTCCTAGGCTGGGAAGAGGCAACCAAAAGTTGTTTGGGGGATAGTTTATCTTTGTTTGCCTACATGCCAATAGCCGATTAGTTTGTAGACTAGTTTGGCGGCAGTGAATTCGGAAACAACAGAATCCCTTATAGGAGCCAATTCCATAATATCACAGCCAATCACCTCAAAATGACGACATAACAGACGTAAAAACGCCAACGTCTGATACCAGTCTAAACCCCCTGGCTCAGGTGTGCCAACTCCTGGTATTATACTAGGGTCAATGCCGTCTAAGTCTATGCTGATAAAAATCTTCTTAGTGGTTATTCTACTTATTGCCTCTGCCATCCAGTGGGGGTTAGAATGTATCTCTCTGGCCCAAATTACCGGTATATTCTTGGCTTTGATTAACTCCGCCTCCTCTTTGCAAATGGCCCTAATCCCCACCGGTAGTGTGGGTAGTCCCAATTCTAACACTCTTCTCATCACACAGGCATGATTGTGTATTGAATTTTCATATTCATGCCTCATATCCCCGTGGGCGTCTATCTGTACTACAGTAAATGTTTCAGAAATCCTTTCCCGATAAGCTCTCACTACTCCCGTAGTTATTGCGTGTTCTCCTCCTAGGGCGATAACCCATTTGCCGTCTTGAATGAGTTTTTTGACGGTGGCAGTGGTGATATCTAGCATCTCCTCGGGGGTGAGTTGGGGGTTAACCCGCGTGTCGGCTATGTATTCGTGGGTGTAGATAGGGGTTTGGAAACAGGTTTCGATGCCCAACTCCTCGTCATAACATTCTAACTGATCTGAAGCGGTTAGGATAGCCTCTGGCCCATTCTCACATCCTTTTCTATAGGTGGTGGTGGCTTCGTAGGGAATTGGTAAAATGACTACATCTGCCTTTTCATAGGTGGATGTGGTTTCTGAGCCCAAAAATTGTTTCATTTTCTCACTAAAAATCTTTCTTTGTCTTCCTAGTTTAGACCGTTATTAATTATAACAGAAATTTAAACTTTTATCTACAAGGCTTTTTCTGATAATAACCAGGTCAAGAATGCTGGGTTTATTTTTGTTTCTGCTGTTTTATGAGAGAAAATGAGATAAACTGATTCTTGTTTCCTTGTCGAGTTTTCCCAGAAGCAAAATTATATGAGTAGGCCAAGACAACACCTATTACTCCTGGGGTTAATTGTGATTTTAAGCCTACTGCTTAGGTTAACAGAATTAGCTGCAAAACCCCTCTGGGTGGATGAAATTCTAACAGTTATATTTAGTTTAGGGCACAGTTTTGATAATAGGCCGATGCCGCAAATATTCCCCATAGATTTTCTGCCGAATATTTTTACATTTAACCCCCAAAGTTGTGCTCAAATTGCAGAAACAGTATCTAGGGAATCCACTCATCCGCCGTTATTTTTTTGTCTGTTACATGGTTGGTTGGGGTGGATAAAGCCAAATGCGTCTCTGGAGGAAATAGTATGGCAGGCGCGTTTTTTACCAGCTGCCTTTGGGGTGGCGGCTACTGTCGCCATGTATTTTCTGGGAAGGGTGGCATTTTCTCCTACCACTGGCTTAATAGCATCAGCATTTATGGCAGTCTCTCCTTTTGCCGTTTATTTATCTCAAGAGGCGCGTCATTACACCCTTCCCATGCTACTAATTATTCTCTCCCTGACTGAGCTAATATCAATGCAAAGGAATTATACCTGTTGGGGAAAAATTCGGGCGAAAAACTGGCTACCCTGGGTCATTTTTACCACCCTTGGTTTATACACCCATTATTTTTTCATTCTAGTATATTTCTCGCAAATTGGCGCCCTATTTTGCCGACAGTTTTGGCTCTTATGGCGGGGAGAAAAATTTAAATCTTTCTTACTCTGGAGTCGAAGTTTTTATGTCTGTCTGCTGCCATTAATCTTATTCTCTCCCTGGCTATCGATTTTGTTACAACATTCTGGTCGTCCTGAGACTGAATGGTTTAAACCTTTTGAACCTAGCTTTTTAAATTATATCATTCCCTTATACCAAATTATGATAGGTTGGATTTTGATGGTAATAGCATTGCCTGTAGAAACCCCCTGTCTCTGGCTTACTATTCCCTCCGCTTTGTTGATGTTTACATTTGCTTTTCTCGTAGGCAAATATGTCTGGCGGGGATTATTTCAATCATTGTACAGTGGCGATTGTCTTCAACGAGAATCTACTATTATTGTTTGTAGTTTTATTCTCTTGAATCTGCTTCAATTTTTGCTAATCATATATCTACTCGGCAAGGATATAACTTCTGCTATTCGCTATCATTTTGTCTACCACCCTGCCATTTGTCTTCTCATGGCTGCCTGTTTTACCCACCCTCTAGGGCAAAACAAACGAAAAGAGAAAATAAAACTCTCATATTCTACTGTTTTATTAGTGGGATTGTTGAGTAGTTTGTGTGTGGTTTATGGGTTGGTATTTGAAAAACCTTACAAGCCGGAATTGGTGGCCCGAAATTTGAATTTAGAGGCAGAAAAGCCTTTAATAGTTGTCTCTGGGTACAGCAAATATCAGGAAATTGCCCTGGGTTTGGAATTTGCTTTGGAATTATATAAGCAACGCCATTATCTACCAACCTACTGGCTATTTGTTGATACTAAAAACGGCTACAATCCTGTGTGGCAATTCCTTTCCAACCTAGACAACTCCTTTGCCAGTAAATTTTCCAATTTATGGATAATTGCGCCCGGGTTGCGTCGCCAAGATTTTCCTTCAAATTTATCTTTCTCTGGTTCTGGTATGTGTGTTATCGATTCCCAACATCATTACCGTATTGGCATCCCTTATCAACTCTATCGTTGTTTTCCTTTTAGTAATTAAAACTTAATTGTGTTTGTTTCATAATCCGACTTTTACTAAGACGTGGCTGATATTCATTCAATTGATTTGTCAGCTACGTCGTCGTTTGGCGGTTGTTTTGTGTGGCAACTTTTTCCAACCTAGATAATTCTCTTGCTGGTAAATTCCTCAGGTGATTAATGGCAGCGTCGCCGGCATCTCCCCTCAACGTCTTATCAAATTTATATTCCCCATTGGCTTTACCTTTGTTGGTTTTAGTAATTAAAACCTGGATAACGACAATTCGATTCCCCAGCCGCCTCGTTTTTGTTCAAAAACTCCCTTATAATTCTTCTTAGTCAGTAGGGTTGACCGAAGTTAAGCTAAATTCTGAGATACCAACTGGGAGCATTTGTACATAGGTAATTAAACCAAAAGCGGAGAAGTTTGTTATTATCCACTTACTAGTTTTTACGAGTAAACAGGAATATATCATCCCGTTGGTATACTAGTATAAAGTCATTGTTGGTAAGCAGAAAATTAATTAGCCTTTTCATCTCCTCTTGGGAGGTGGGATAGCCGGGGTTTTTAGCATTAAGGAGAATGTATTTGCTTTTAACAACCTGCTGATAGTCTATAGTCTCGTCAGCCAGGTAAACCGTCTCACGATGAGTGAGATGAGGCGCGTATCTATGGTTGGTAAATACCACCTCTTTGTTATCAATTAATTCTATAGCTTTCCTAGTAGCCTGCCATTGGTGAACATCTCTCCAATAGGATGTCGGTGTGATGGGCAAGAATGCTGTCCATCTTGTCAAAGCCAGAAACATTATCAAGGCCCAGATTCTTATTTTTATGTCTTTTGATAACAGGGTTTTTTGTCTACCTAAACTGGCGACAGCTGTTATAATCAAAAAGGGAACTATAGGAATAGAATATTGGTATACCAGGTTTTTTTGCGGAAGATAATCAGCCAGCAGGTTGATAACGATAGTGGGAATTGCCGGAAGCAAATTATCTATTTCTTGCCAGGCTATTATGGGTATAACAGGAATAAATAAAAGGGTCAGATATTCAAGGTTAGGCAGAGTAAGAAGGTGGGATAAAACTGTTTTTGGTTTGGTGAAAACATTAACTATAATCTCTATAACACTATTACCTAAATAAGAATACCTCCCGACTGCTGCGGCTTCCTCGCCACTGAATTTAGGTATGACTATTTGAGAGGAGATTATAAACCATAAAACTCCCATAGATGTTGCCACTAAACCCTCTATTTTTCTGCGTCTAAATAGCAACAGCCATAGTCCCATCGCCGCTACATTTAAAGACAATACTGCCTTGCATCCTAGTATGAGAATAATACTGGCTACAAACCAATACCATCTTCTTCGAAGTGAATAACTATTTCCAAAGGCATTACTGGCTAAAGTAGCTATAAAAAACAATGGCGTGGCTATTGTCTCCGGGTGGAAGTCGAAAATATTCACGTTGAATATTACCGGATATAGCCAATAAACTAGGCATATTGTCCTCGATTTTTCCCCATTAATTCCGAAAAGAGAACAAATTTTTATCAGAGGCAAAACTGCTAACGATAAGGAGAGTGATTGGATAAAAAATAGCCAATATACTGACGGATAAAGGGAGTATAATGTAGCAATTGGATAGAGAATAAAGGCAGCATGATCCCCTAATATATGCAATCCCCTAAAGGTGATATAGGGATTTTTTCCCCGGGAAATCAGATAGACTGCATTGTCGAAAATCCCTAAGTCATAGGCGGCAGAATGGAATAATAAATGACGGATTACACTGGCAAGGAATAAAATTAAAAAGCTAAACAATGTCTGGAGACTAAGGGCATTTAGAAACTTGAAATATTGCATGATATATGTTACAATCGCCTCCAGGAGGAAGGGGAAAGATTAGACAATCAGAATTAACATTGTACAGAATTGAGACTGTAAGTAGACAAGCTTGTAAGAGAGAGTCTGGTAAACAAAATAAAGTGAAACACACCTACATTTTGTTTTACAAACCCTATAACGTCTTGTGTCAGTTTACAGATAATAGCCCAAAGAAAGAGGAAAGACAAACCCTAAAAGACTATATCCCAATACCTGATGTGTATCCGGTGGGGAGACTGGATTTGGATAGTGAGGGGTTGTTGCTATTAACCGACGATGGCAGAGTACAATATCGTCTTTGTAATCCGAGTTTTGCCCACCCACGCACTTACTGGGTACAAGTGGAAAATATACCTAATGAAGAAGCCCTAAAACAACTGGAAAGGGGGGTAATAATCCAGGGGAGAAAAACAAGAAAAGCTATAGTACGTGTGCTAGAATCAGAACCAGAGTTACCCCCTAGAAATCCCCCCATCCGCTATCGTAAAAGCATTCCCACCGCGTGGCTGGAAATAACCCTCACCGAAGGCAGAAATAGACAAGTCAGGAGGATGACAGCTGCCGTGGGATACCCCACCCTACGTCTGGTAAGGGTGAGAATCGGGGTTACCCCCACCCTCCATTTTACCCTCGAGGGATTAAAACCAGGACAGTGGCGATTCCTTACCCCTCAGGAAGAGAAAATTTTAGTCTCCCTAGTCACTAACTATTCTAAGCACAAATAACTATTCTAAAACACAAACTACCCTAAAGCCGATGAAATTGTAACAGGCTTCGGGGGGATAACTATTGCGTTTAGCACTACGACAGTATCTAGCAGGTAGCGCAAAAGAGCCTCCCCTCACAACTCTATTTTGGTTACTCATGGTAGAATAGTGGGGAGAACCATCTCTGGGGGTAGAGGTATAACTGCTAGTATAATGATCCTCACACCATTCCCAAACATTGCCATGACAGTCATATAAACCGAAGGGATTGGGATAGAAGTTGTCTACGGGGGTGGTTTTTCTTTCTCTGAGACTAGTATTTTTACCGCCTTGTTTTTGCGGATTGTAATTGGCTACTTCGGGGGTGATGACATCGCCGAAGGAGTAGCGGGTTTGGGTATTGCCGCGACAGGCATACTCCCATTCTGCCTCGGTAGGGAGACGGTAATTCCTACCAGTATATTTGCTTAGGCGTTTACAGAATTCTTGGGCGTCAAACCAGGAGACTCTTTCCACAGGCAGGTTATCTCCCTTAAAAGCAGCTGGTTTAGGTTTAAGAGGACGAACAATCTTGGGGAAACGGGATACCACCCTCCATTGTAGCTGAGTGATGGGATATTTGCTAATATAGAAGGGACCTAGGGAGACTAGATGTTGTGGTCCCTCGTCATTGTCCCTACCCTCTTCATCGTTGTTGGAGCCCATTAGGAATTTGCCACCGGGAATAAATATCATTTCCAGGTTGACCCCCTCTCCCAGGTATTCTACAAAGAATTGTGCCTCACGGGTAGTTAATTTTTTCTCCACCTTGGAAACTAAACCCAAAAAAGTTTTCTTGAGGGACAGGCTAATGGTCTCAAAGGTGAATTTTTCGATGTTAGGATAGTTATATCTAGGTCTGGTGAGGGTAGGCAGGGGTGCAGTTAAGTCTGCCGGTTGTACTACTGTTTCCTCGTTTTTTTCTGTTATCTCTTCTTCTTCTTGTGTCAAGGTGGGAGTTGAAGGCAAATCCACTGTTGGGGATGCAGCCATCATTTCCGGGGAATCTTTGAATAATTCTAACCAGTCTCTGAGACAGTGAGGGCGTTGTTTTACGTCCATTGCCATCCCTTTAAGGATAGCATCGTTAAAGATGTCACTGAGATTGGGATTATAATGCTTGGGAGGTATGAGAGGCTGAAGGTTACGTAAATTGGCGGAAGTGGGCAGTTGGGCGGTAACCAATACGTATAAGGTGGCGGCTAAAGAGTAAACGTCACTGTAGACTCCCAATTTGCCATTTTCTTGCCATCTTTCGGGGGGGGAGAAACAATCTAGGCCTTGGTAGGTTTTTCTCCTCTGGGCAAAGACAAACAACTTAATTGCCCAACCATAGTCTATGATAATAGGTTCTTTTGTTTCTTGTTCCAAGATGATATTCTGAGGTTTGATATTTAGGTGAAGACAGCGATTCTGATGGAGGAGGTTTAGGGCGGTGGCTATTTTCCTGGTTAATATCAAAGCCTCGGAGGGGGAGAATTTCCCTTGGTTGTCGAGATAGGTAGCCAAGTCAACCCCCTGAGGGTATTCCATCACCATGTAGACAATATCCTCTTCTACAAACACCTGAGGATAAAGTTTGACTATGTAGGGATTCTGACAATTATTTGCCACTTGCCGTGCCTGTTGAATCAGTTTTTTTGTCAAATCCCCTTTTTCCGCACCCATTAGGTCCGCTATTTCCGTAGCTACAATTGTCACTAATTTGTTACGGCTAGTTTCTCGGGCGCGATAGAAAACACCAACACCCCCCCTAAGAATAGACTCGATGACGAATTGGCCGTTATTGAGGGTTTTCCCTTTTTTCCAACTGCTCATGGGTATCCTAAACCACCATACCGTTGACTGTTGTTTGTTATCTTAAGTTCCGATTATCTCCTACAATAGTGAATAGTGGAGAATACCTACAAAGAGAAGAGATTTAATGAATCTGGAGGAAATTGTTGAACAGGCCATCAAAACTGGGTATTTGACTCCTACTATGGAAGCGGAGATTAGCAGGATATGTGAGGCTTCCGAGGAGTTAACGGCAGCAGAGTATAGGGCGTTGGATAGACTCATGGGCGCCTTGTTGGCGGGGGAGATTACTGCCTCTCCCAAAAAACGGTTTATCAATGTGATGGAGGAGTTGGTAGTGACTGAGGTAATCAATAGGGTGGCGGAAATCGAAACTACAAGCGATGTTGATTTGGATGTGGGAGACATTGCCGCCTATGCCCTCAATCGACTCCCCCCCCTCTATGCTACCACAGAAGAAGGAGCATCTTTCCAACGCCAAAAGGCCAAACAGGAATTGCAACCCCTAATTATTCAACGGGTAGAGGAGGCCATTGAGCGTTATCTCAACTGTCCTCGATTTTACCCTGAAAGGAAGGCTTTGGGTCATTCTAACACTCCCACTGTTTTTGAACAAGTCAGTCGTCTTCTCTCTTCCCAGGCTTCTCGATACGAAACGCCTCTAAACCAAAACGAGGAGTAATCTGAATACTATGCTTTCTCACCGTTTTAATACTGACACCTACTCCCACCAGGATACACAAAGGGCAGTATTAGACATAGAGGGGATGAGGTGTAGTGCTTGTGTGAGGGCAGTAGAAAGACAACTTACCAGACAGAAGGGGGTAGTTTCTGCCCAAGTCAATCTGATTACTTCTATCGCTACAGTACAATACAAACCAGAAGAGGTAAAACCGGAAGTCTTGGCGGAGAGGCTAACAGCCTTGGGGTTTCCCTCCCGGGTGAGGAAGGGGAAGGATTGGGAGAAGGAGCAAACGGAATTCTGGCGGCAAAAAAGGGAAGAAGAAAGGAGAAAATGGCACATAGAGCTGATTTTTGCCTTCTTACTCCTGTTTTTATCCTCTATAGGCCATTTAAACCCCCATGCCTCCCATTTTCCCTCTCACTGGGTTTTAGCTACTCTAGCCATCCTCTTCCCTGGAAGGGAAATAATACTAGACGGCTTTACGGGGTTGTGGCATAGACGGGCTAATATGAATACCCTGATAGCACTAGGAACCATTAGTGCTTATGTTACCAGCTGTCTGGCTTTGGCTTTCCCACAGTGGGGATGGGAGTGTTTTTTTGACGAGCCTGTCATGTTACTGGGTTTCGTGTTTTTGGGGAGGGTATTGGAGGGAAAGGCCAGAAATAAGGCTATGGAGTCTATGGAAACTCTCCTTTTCCTAACGCCAACCATCGCCCGTGTGGTGGCAAGGGGAAGACAAGAGGATGAAGGAGTGATGATACCGGCTTGTCAGGTGAAATCAGGGGAGTGGGTTAGGGTTTTAAAGGGAGAGAAGTTTCCTGTAGACGGCGTGGTGGTGGTAGGGGAAACAGTAGTAGACGAGTCTCACCTGACAGGGGAGTCTATCCCAGTGGCAAAGAAACAAGGGGATACTGTTGCCGCGGGAAGTCTTAATCTGGGAAACCCCGTCACCGTGGAAACAATCCATGTGGGCGGTGATACCATTGTAGGACAAATCGTTCGTGTTGTCCAGGAGGCACAAACCCGAAAGGCACCAGTGGAAAAATGGGCAGACTGGGTGGCAGGTTATTTTGTCTATGGTATCTTTCTGTTGTCGCTTTTGACCTTCTGTTTTTGGTATTTTTGGGGCACCCGCTTTTGGCTACCACCAGCTGCCAGTAAAGCCTCCTTTAGCCTGAAACTGGCTATTAGCGTTTTGGTTGTGGCATGCCCTTGTGCCTTGGGACTAGCTACCCCCATTGCTATCCTGGTAGGTACCACCCTTGGGGCTAGTATAGGTATACTGATTAAAGGGGGGGATGTCCTGGAAAAACTACAGCGGGTTACAAAAGTAGTATTTGACAAGACTGGCACCCTCACCCAGGGCAAACCGGAAGTAACCAATATTATCAGCTTTCACGAGGGGCTTGAAGAAAAACAAATCCTCCAGATAGCCGCCAGTTTAGAGATTAACAGCAATCACCCCTTCGCTTGGGCTATCGTCAGAAGAGCAAAACAACTAGATTTACCCCTGTTGCCCATCCAACAGTCTACAGAGGAAACCGGTTTTGGGGTAAAGGGCTACTTGGCCAACTGCCCCTACTATCTTGGTAACGCAGCGTGGCTACGAAAAAACCACCTAACCCTGCCACCCCAGCTAACCCATCTGGCAGACTCCCTCCAACAAGAGGGGAAAACCGTTTTATATTTGGCACGAGACGATGCTATAATGGCCATGATGGCCCTGGCTGACCCGATAAAACCCCATGCCCAAGAAACGGTGGCACAGCTAAAGCAAATGGGCTTCTCCCTGGCTGTTCTCAGTGGCGATCACCCGACGGTAGTTGAAACTATTGCTCAACAACTCCAAATAACAGAATACTACGGAGGGCTTACAGCTTTGGAGAAGGGAAAGCTATTGACCAAGTGGCCATATGTCGCCATGGTAGGGGATGGGATTAACGACGCCCCTGCCATGGCTCAGGCTTTTGTAGCCATTGCTATGGGGGATAAAACCCAAGTGGCAATCCAAGCCGCTGATGTGGTATTGCTTCATGGACACCTCCCGGACTTACTCTCCTTATTCCGTCTTAGTAAGGCCACCTTTAACAAAATTAAACAAAATCTGTTTTGGGCTCTAAGTTATAATGCCACTGCCCTCCCCCTGGCCACAGGCGTCTTCTTCCCCTGGCAACACTGGTGGCTTAACCCTAGCACTGCCGCTGCCCTGATGGCCTTTAGTTCCCTTTTTGTGGTTGCCAATTCCCTTCTATTGTTACAAAAGTCATCTTCCCTTTCACAGGATTATACTTAAGTGTTTCTTTAAAGATAAAATAAAGAACAGATGGCATAATGAAAAAGCAGTATCCCCAAGAGCCAAACAGAAGGGAAAAAACCATGAGACTGTCCCATTCACTCCCTGTAGATATGGTCAACGAAAGCCGAGAAATGACAGACTACCCCTCCGCCCAACCCCATAAAGCCCATATCCTCATCGTAGAAGATGATAAGGGCAGACGGGAACTTCTCCTTAGAAAAAGCCGTTATAGTATAGGAAGGGCACAACAATGTGACATACGTATTCACTCCCCCTTTGTGTCTCGTTATCATGCCACCCTCTCCCGCAAGTTCGACGAAGAAGGGTATTTGTACTACGAGATTTGTGATGGGGATGGGAAAACTCATTTTAGCGCCAATGGCATTATCGTCAACGGCAGGAAAGTGGTCAGTCACCCCCTCAAACACGGCGATAAGGTGGTTTTTGGCCCTCAGGTGTATATGATATACCAACACTGTCAAAGAGATATATTCCCCTCCCTACCACCAGATGATCCCTTTGATATTACCCTTATAGACCCGGCTATGATGGTAAGTGAGTGGGATGAGGTGTAGATTCTACTGGACTTACCCTGGCGCGATACAAAAGGCGGGCCCCCTGACGGTATCCCACGTAACGGATCCTAACCCATTTAATGTCTCCGGCGGATGGGGGTGTGTCTTCCATCAATTCGTGCTCTTGGGGATTATACCTTACAATCTCTCCCACTTGTCCAATGGGCTCTATCCCCCATGTCTTTAACAGCTGATACAATGGTTGTAAAAAGGGCAACAGTCGCGAGGCTGGCAAGTCTGGATGACGTCTAATGGCATCTACAAAGGTGGGAAGTTGTAACAACAGAGATTCCAAAATACTAAGAGTCTCCTCTTGGAATTGCTGTCTCGCCTCTGACTGGGATGGCTTTTCCTCCTCTTGAGGTTGGGTTAACTGGCGAATGGCTACATCCAAAGGCAACCCCACAGATTCGGCAATTTTTCTTATCACCCCTAGTGGTGTCTGTTCCAACAAACCATTCTCCAAACGGTAAAATTGTAACTCGGGGACTTTGCTTTTTCGACTCCATTGTCGGTAATTGTCACAGTTTATTTTCTCCCGCCAATGACGCAAAGTGTTTTTCACATGGTTATGCAAATCCTGCCTCATTTTTTTTTATAGCTATTTATTTTCTGGTCCAAATTGTTTAACATTAAGCAAGGGGGTAAAATGGAGGTCCAACCTACTCTTATATTTATGATATGATAGCGTCATCTGCCCTGGTATTATTGTAAGCAATTATAAAATATACCATTGAAATCCTGTAATGATAATGACCGACTCCAACCAACAAGGCAAGGCTAAGGCTCCAAAAATCCCTATTAAAGAATTTATCGGCAACAGACAGTCTACCCTGTTTCAGAGTCTTAAGCAACCCCAATTTACTGGCGAGTTGACTTTCCAGTCTGCCAAGGGGGAAAAGTGGACCTTTTATTTCTACATGGGCAGAATTATCTTTGCAACAGGTGGGAAACACACAGTTAGAAGGTGGATAAGAAGTGTCTCCCGCTTCGCACCAGTCTTAATCACTCAAATCCCCACCCTAGATGAGGAAGTCATCAACCAACCCGGTTTCCGTCAATTCTGGGAATATGAGTTACTCTGTTACTGGCTGAAAAAAGAAGAGGTTACCAGACAACAGTTAAATTCTATTATCCGTGCAAGTGTGGTGGAAATCCTATTTGACATTACCCAGAGAATGGAAGTAGTCTTCCAGTTGGATGCCACCCAACCCCTCTCCACCCAGTTGGTGTTTTTAGATCCAGAACAGGTTATAGCAGAAGCCTGGCAACTTTGGCAAAATTGGCAAAATGCTAAACTGGCAGATCGTTGTCCTAATCAGTGTCCTGTTATTAGACTAGCAGATAAATTACAAGAACGGGTAGCCCCTAAAACCTTTCAAATGATGCTCAAACTGTTCAATGGCAAAAATACCCTTAGGGATTTAAGTTTGCAACTAAATCAAGACCTCACCAAAATGACTCGTTCTATGTTACCCTATATCCAGTTGGGATTAATTGACCTGATAGACGTGCCCGATTTGCCCTGTCCTATTAAATTCAAAGACTAACTTCCATACCCGCCGACGAGTTGCTAAACTTTTTGCAGGGGGTTACAATTATGGGGACAGTTTCTACTCGGGGGTGATTTTTTATGGACGACTTTTGGGACAATGTTGCCCGTTATCCTCGCTATTTACTTAGTCTCATTTTGGGCATTTTTTTCTTTCTGGGACAGCAACTTAAACCCCTTTTTAATAACCCCCTAACCGCCACTATTTTAATTTTCATAATCTTGGGAATTGTGGCCTTCTTCTATTTCACTATAAGGGCTATGTTAGGACTGCCCATCTTTTAATAACAGTCTAATAACAAAACAGGAATAAATCCCCTTTGATAAGAAAATTATCGGCATAAAAGGAGGAAGGATAAAATTATGGCTAGCAGTCGTCGTGTGGAGAGGGTATCATCCCTAATCCGCCGAGAAATTAGTCAAATGCTTATCAACGGCATTAAAGATGATAGAGTGGGCGCAGGGATGGTAAGTGTGGTAGATGTGGAAATGTCAAGGGATTTGCAACATGCTAAGGTGTTTGTCAGCATCTATGGCACAGAGGAAGCTAAAGCCGAAACTATGGAAGGCCTTAAAGCCTGTACTCCCTTCGTCAGACGGGAATTGGGACAACGTATCCGTCTCCGTCATACTCCAGAGATACAGTTTATTTACGACCCGTCTCTGGAAAAGGGAGATAGGGTGATAAGTCTAATTAATAGGCTTTCCGCCCAAAGTGCCAGCAAATCTCAACAAAAGGAGGAAGAAACAGAAGAGGAAACAGAAGTAGAAGTCAGTGGTGAGGAGGAATAACCTCAAGCCTCAAAAGTGAGTGGTTTGCCCCTTACCTGGGTGTTGACTCTGCCATTGTCTAACACTACCTCCCCATTGACGATGGTATAAACTGGCCATCCGGTAAGATTCCATCCTTCAAAGGGACTCCAACCACACTTGGTGGCCAGATTCTCCCGTAAGACAGGACGCCAGTTTTCCCAATCCACCAAAACTAAATCGGCATCATAACCCACTTTTAATTCCCCTTTGTGGGGGATTTTGTAGATTTTGGCGGGATTGGTACACATCCATTTTACTACCTCGGCAAGGCTACAACGTCCCTGTTTGGCCTGAGTCAACATCAGTGGTAGACTTGTTTCCACCCCCGGCATTCCTGATGGACTTTCCGGATAGGGTTTTGCCTTCTCCTGCAGAGTGTGGGGCGCATGATCCGTCGCTATACAGTCAATTACACCGTCTTTCAACGCCCTCCATAACATTTCATTGTTTTCCGGCGAACGCAACGGCGGATTCATCTGTGCTAATGTGCCCAGTCTCTCGTAGTCTGTTGTGTTTAGAAGGAGGTGTTGCGGTGTAACTTCAGTCGTAATAAAAGAAGTTTTGTGGGTGCGCAGATACTCCGCCTCTATACCCGTACTAAGATGGAGAATATGTAAACGCCGTTGGTATTTATTTGCCAGTTTAACAGCCAGTTTGGTGGCCGAGAGGGCGGTTTCCTCATCTTGGATTTGGGAATGGATAGCAGGATTGGTGTTGCCGGCAAACAGTTTCCTTCTTTGGATTATCCTCTCTTGATTTTCCGCATGTACCGCAATTAGTCGGTTATTGGTGGCAAAAATCCTCTCTAAATCCTCCTCCTTGCTTACTAATAGAATACCATGGCCTGAGCCCATAAACACCTTTATCCCACAGACAGGATTAGCAGTGCGTAAATCCTCTAAATTCTCCGGTGTGGCGCCTATGAAAAAGCCGTAATTGACTAAACACTTCTTTTTTGCCCTTTCCAACTTGTCATTCAAAGCCTCCTGGGTAGTAGTGGGGGGAATAGTATTAGGCATCTCCAGAAAGGATGTAACTCCACCCTTCGCACAAGCACAAGTAGCCGTAAACAAGTCCTCTTTATGTTCTAGTCCGGGTTCTCTAAAATGTACTTGAGGATCAATTACACCCGGCATTAGCACTAAACCCCTAGCATCTATAATCCTACCACAGTCCGAAACCAAATCAGTGCCAATGGCTGCTATTTTCCCCTCTCTTACCAGTAAATCCCCCTTTCTCTCCTCTGAGGGCAGTATCATCAGGGCATCCTTGATCAGTAATTCTGAAGTCATTGGCGTCTTTTCTTTCCCCTCTCTTATTCTTGGCAATTCTAGTTTACTCTACATAGGGTTTTTCAAAAAGGCACTTTTTTTCCCAATGCTAGAATGGGTATCTGAATTGAATCCTAATAACCCCTATGGATATGCAATGGCAGGAATTGTGTGGTAGCTGGGTGTTAATTCCTCCCTACCCCGTCGGTGTTATTCACTTCCTCGGTGGCGCCTTTGTGGCAACCGCACCCCAAATCACTTACCGCTGGTTGTTAGAAAAATTGGCTTCTGATGGTTTTATCATTGTTGCTACTCCTTTCCTTAATACTCTCAACCATAAGGCCATTGCCCTCAGTGTTCAAAACCGTTTTGAACATGTTTTATTCCGCCTAGAATACCAGGAGAGAATTGATTTAACTGGCTTACCAATTTATGGAATTGGTCACAGTATGGGCTGTAAACTACACCTGTTAATAGGCAGTCTATTAGAAGTAGAGAGGGCTGGCAATATCCTCATTTCTTTTAATAATTTCCCCTTCAAAAAAGCCATACCCTTCGCTGAAAATATTATCGACAATCTTCAGGATAACATTAAACAATTATCACCCCTAATATATTCTCTTCAAAATCTCAGAAATCCCCTCCCCATCCCGGATTTCCTCCCCTTGCCCTCCTTCCCCCAAGAGCCCGATTTGGAGTTCATTCCCTCCCCTACACAGACCCAAGAAATTATTAAAAATAATTACAAAGTAAGACGCAATCTGTTGATAAAATTCAAGAATGACACAATAGACCAAACAGAAGATTTGCAAAAAATTTTGGAACAAAAACACCCCGAAATGATTTCCACCTTAAAATTGCCTGGCAACCACTTAACCCCCCTAGGCCCAGATTTAAATAAGGGCGTCACCGATGAATTTTTAAACCAAGTGGGGGTGGTTGGACAATGGGTAAAGGAAAATGTGGCTAGAGATTTTGATACCCTTTATAGGGAAATTAATAGATGGTTAAACCCCTGTGTAAGCTATAGTCCTTGATAAGATAATATCTAGGGTTTAAAATGAGACAAAAAAACCGCCAATAAGGGGTAATAAATGAAAAGTAAATTCCTGGAAAGACTACACAGTCCGCAACGCCCTGTGATAGTATTTGATGGGGCAATGGGCACTAATCTACAAGCCCAAAATTTAACAGCAGCAGACTTCGGTGGCGCAGAATACGAGGGATGCAATGAATACCTGGTATGTAGCAAACCAGAAGCAGTAGAAAAAGTACACCGCGACTTTTTAGAAGCAGGTGCGGATGTAATCGAAACTAACACCTTTGGAGGCTCAACCCTAGTCCTAGCAGAATACAACCTAGCAGACCAGGCCTATTATATCAACAAACGGGCCGCTGAACTGGCAAAAAGACTAGCCCAGGAGTATTCTACCCCAGAAAAACCCCGTTTCGTAGCAGGTAGTATCGGCCCCGGCACTAAACTGCCCACCCTCGGACATGTGGACTTTGATACCCTTAAACAAGCATATCTCCCCCAAATCAGAGGCTTGTATGACGGAGGCGTAGATTTACTGCTGTTGGAAACCTGTCAGGATGTACTACAAATAAAAGCCGGACTTAACGCCATAGAAGAAGTTTTTGCTGAAAAGGGAGAACGCCTCCCCATAATGGTTTCTGTTACCATGGAAACCACCGGCACCATGCTAATAGGCACAGATATCAGTGCCGCCCTTACCATCCTCGAGCCTTTCCCCATTGATATTCTAGGCCTAAACTGCGCCACCGGCCCAGACTTGATGAAGCCCCACATTAAATTCCTCAGTGAACATTCTCCCTTTGTAATTTCTTGTATTCCAAACGCAGGACTGCCGGAAAATATTGGGGGGAGGGCTCACTACAGGCTTACTCCAATGGAACTACGAATGCACTTGATGCATTTCGTAGAAGACTTGGGTGTGCAAATTATAGGCGGCTGTTGTGGCACCCGTCCCGATCATATCAAAGCCCTGGTGGAAATTGCTAGTAACCTTACCCCAAAACCCCGCACCGTCAGAAATAGTCTAACTGGTAACGTCACAATAACACAAGGATATGAACCAGCCGCCGCCTCCATTTACACCAGTGTACCCTATAAACAGGAAAACTCTTTTCTCATTGTAGGGGAAAGACTTAATGCTAGTGGCTCGAAAAAATGTCGTGAGTTGCTTGATGCCTCCGACTGGGATGGTTTAGTCTCCCTGGCCAAAACCCAGGCAAGGGAAGGCGCCCATGTTATAGATGTTAACGTGGATTATGTGGGGAGAGACGGCGTCTCAGATATGCGTCAGTTAGTCTCCCGTCTGGTAAATAATGTAAATCTTCCCCTCATGTTAGATTCCACCGACTGGCAAAAAATGGAAGCTGGTTTGAAGGTGGCAGGAGGTAAATGTATTCTCAACTCTACCAACTATGAAGACGGGGAGGAAAGGTTTTTCAAGGTATTACAGTTGGCTAAAAAATACGGCGCCGGCGTGGTGATTGGCACTATTGACGAGGAAGGCATGGCCCGCACAGCTGAGAAAAAATATCAAATTGCCAAACGCGCCTATGGTGACGCCACCAATTTTGGCATTCCACCCCATGAAATCTTCTTTGATACCCTAGTTTTGCCTGTCTCCACTGGTATTGAGGAAGATAGGGGCAATGCCAAGGCTACTATAGAAGCCATTAGAATGATTAAGGCGGATTTTCCCCACTGTCACTTCATGTTGGGGATTTCCAATGTTTCTTTTGGTTTAAACCCAGCCGCGCGTCAGGTTTTAAATTCTGTTTTCCTCCACGAGGCTATCGCCGCAGGTTTAGATGGTGCCATCGTCTCCCCCAGTAAGATTTTGCCTCTGGCTAAGATTGATGAAGAGGTCATCCAGGTCTGTCTTGATTTGATTTATGATCGAAGACAATTTGATGGCGATGTATGTGTTTATGATCCTCTTGCTAAATTAACTACCCTATTTGAGGGTAAAACTACTAAAACTAATAAAACTAATGTGGCTGATTTGCCCATAGAAGAGAGATTAAAACGACATATCATTGAAGGGGAAAAGATTGGATTAGAAGATACCCTAAGGGCCGCCTTGGAAAAGTATTCTGCCCTCGATATTATCAACATTTTCCTCCTAGAAGGCATGAAGGTTGTGGGGGATTTGTTTGGCAGTGGCAAAATGCAATTACCTTTTGTTTTACAGTCTGCCCAAACTATGAAAGCAGCTGTGGCATTTCTTGAACCTTACATGGATAAAACGGAAACCAATGGCGTTACCAAGGGCACTTTTATTATCGCTACTGTTAAAGGAGATGTACATGATATTGGCAAAAACTTGGTAGATATTATTCTTTCTAATAATGGCTACAAGGTTATTAATTTGGGAATTAAACAACCCGTTGAAAATATTGTCCAAGCATACCGAAAACACAAGGCAGACTGCATCGCTATGAGTGGCTTGTTAGTAAAATCCACTGCCTTCATGAAGGAGAATCTAGAAGTATTTAATCAGGAGGGAATCACTGTCCCGGTTATCCTTGGCGGGGCAGCTTTAACTCCCAAATTTGTTTATGAAGACTGTCGTCAAACCTACAAGGGCAAGGTGGTTTATGGCAAGGACGCTTTCGCCGATTTACACTTCATGGATAAACTAATGGCAGCTAAACAACAAAATAAATGGGATGACATTCAAGGGTTTTTAGGTGAATTCGCCGGGGAAAATAAAATATTCCAGGGAGTGAATTTGGAGGAAAATGAGGCTACATCTGAGAAGGGCCAAGAGAAAAAATCAGCCGGTATCGGAGTAGAAAAAGATACCAGAAGAAGTGAGTTTGTAGAAGCAAATGTACCTAGGCCAATACCACCTTTCTGGGGCACAAAAATTCTCCAGCAAGATGAGCTAAACCTCGATGAAATATTCTGGTATTTGGATCTACAGGCACTGTTTGTAGGTCAATGGCAATTCCGCAGACAAAAAGGTCAGTCGAGAGAGGAATATGACGTTTTTTTAAAGGGGAAAGTACACCCTATTTTAGAACAATGGAAAGAGAAAATTAAGAGGGAAAAATTACTACACCCAACCGTGGTTTATGGTTATTTCCCCTGTCAATCAGAGGGCAACACCCTGTACATCTACAACCCAGAAAACCCAGAAAAAAGAGAAGTAGTCGCTACCTTTGAATTCCCTCGTCAAAAGTCTGGTAAAAGACTGTGCATCGCTGACTTTTTTGCCAGCAGGGATAGCAACATCATCGACGTCATCCCCATGCAGGCAGTAACAGTAGGAGAAATTGCTACTACCTACGCCCAAAAACTGTTCCAAGATAGTCAATATACCGACTATCTATACTACCATGGCCTGGCAGTCCAAACGGCAGAGGCCCTGGCAGAATGGTGTCATGCCTTAATCCGTAGGGAATTGGGTTTCGGACACCTCGACCCTGACAATATTCGTGATGTACTACAGCAAAGATACCAAGGAGCTCGTTATAGTTTCGGTTATCCGGCCTGTCCTAACATACAAGACCAGTATGTACAATTGGAATTGCTGGGGTGTAAGCGGATTGGCATGTACATGGATGAGTCTGAGCAAATATACCCAGAACAGTCCACCAGTGCCATTATATGTTACCACCCGGCAGCCAAGTACTTCAGCACCTAGTACTATTTGCCAATACAAAAACGACTAAAAATACGGTCTAATACTGACTCGCTGACATCTTCACCGGTGATCTCCCCCAGGGATACAATGGCACTACGCAGGTCGATAGTCCAAAAGTCCAGGGGGAGTTGGTTTTCCACAGTTTGTAACACGTTTTCTAGGGCAACTTTGGCCTTGGTGAGGGAGGCGGCTTGTCTTTGGTTGATGGCAATTTCCAAATTCTGGGCAACGGTTTTCCCCTGATAGACGGTTTGCAAAATAGCCGACTCCAGTTGCTCAATGCCTTGATTCTTGGCAGCGGCAGTTGTCACCACGGTAGTTATCTCTGGGGGGTATTTTACATTACTCGGGGGAGCAATGTCAATTTTATTGATGACCAAGATTAGATTACGTTGTTTAACTTTATGATATATCTCCTCGTCTTCCGCTGTCCACCCCTCACTGGCAGACACTATAAACAGAATCAAATCCGCCTCTTGTGTAGCCTTTAATGATCTCTCTACCCCAATTTTTTCTACAATGTCTTCAGTTTTACGAATGCCGGCAGTGTCTAATACTCGGATGGGTATGCCCTGGACCACTAGTTGGGATTCTACCACATCCCTAGTAGTACCGGGCAAGTCAGTAACAATGGCTTTATCAGTCTTACTCCAGGCGTTTAGGAGGCTAGACTTCCCCACGTTGGGCCTTCCTATTATAGCAACCTTCACCCCACTGCGCAACAACTCTCCCCTCTCTCTAGTCGCCAAGATGGTTTCAATTTTTGCCAAACTTTCCTTTATCTGTTCAACTGTCTTATCTTCATCCAGGGGGGGTAAATCCTCTTCAAAGTCAATTCTGGCCTCCACCTCTGCTAGAATGTCCACTAACTGACTGCGGATTTCCCTAATAGGTTGTGCCAGTTTACCACAAATTCCTGCCAACGCAATTTCGGCTGCTTGGGCGGACGACGCCGCCACCATCTCCGCCACACTCTCCGCCTGTGTCAGGTCTATTCTACCATTTAAAAACGCCCTCAGGGTAAATTCTCCTGGTCTTGCCAGTCTTGCACCTTCTTGCAAACATACTTCTAACACCTGTTGTACTGGCATTATCCCCCCATGACAGTGGAATTCTACCACATCCTCCCTCGTATAGGACCTTGGCGACAACATCGGCAACAACAACGCCTCGTCTATTATCTTGTTTTTCTTTGGATCCTGTACATATCCATATAACACTCTATGTGACTCCCACACCGCCCTCCCTCTGGGTTTAAATATCCTCTTGGCTATCTCCACTGCTTTATCCCCACTCATCCTTACTACCCCTATGCTTCCCTGTTGGGGCACTACCGCCGTCGCTATTGCCACTATTGTCTCCTGTTGGATGATGGGGCTGGTACTTTCCCCAGCCCTACTATCCCCCTTCTTTGCCATTTTTCCCCTACCATCCTCTTTTCCTTCCTCTCATTATACTTCAACTCCTCTTCTTCTTTTTTTATGGCCACTATACCTCTCCCCTATCTCCTCATAATACCAAAACTCCCTTCCCTCCTCTCTATACAATTTTTATCAATTCCCCCCCCTCTCCCCTCCACGCTTTTGATAATCTTTTTCATTTAGAAAATACGGTGCCCAAATGGCTTGACAGTACCCTCGCCTGCCGCCACCCTACACCCCCCATCCTAGCAAAAGGTCTAGAAAAATGTCAAGGGGTATAGGTGTCAAGGGTGGGGGTAGGGCTTGTATCTATCCCAGCAAGGCAACAAGGGCAGAACCGAAGGCGGCGGAAGTGTTGGGGGAGGGGAAGACGGGAACTTTAAGATGTCGTTGTCGGATAGCAAGCCAAGTGGGATTATGGGCACCACCACCAGCAGTATAAACAAGGGAAAGGGGATTGGCGCCAAGTTGTACTAGTAATTGATAGCCCATGGCCTCAATAGCAGCAATGCCTTCAAGAAGGGCATGGAGAAATTGGACGGGATTGTCAGGACGAGGAGAAATTTTGGGCTCAAGATGGGGATTGTTGATGGGGAAACGCTCACCCTTGCTCAAAAGGGGATAATATTTAAGGGGAGAAGGGATAGAAGGATCAATTTGTTGGCTAAGGGAAACAATCTCCTCAAGGGAGAAAAAGTGGGTTAAAACAGCACCACCAGTATTAGAAGCACCACCGGCAAGCCACAAGTTACCAAGGCGATGACTGTAAATGCCATAACGGGCATCGTCAATCCGCCTGGTGGAAAGTAATTTTAAAACAAGGGTTGAACCAAGGGAAGTAACCGCCTCCCCAGGCTTGTTGGCGCCACTGGCAAGAAAAGCAGCAATACTATCAGTGGTACCGGCTTTGACTAAACAGTGGGGATTAATGCCAAATTGACGACTTATAGAGGGTAAAATGGGGGCTATGGCTTCCCCGGGAGTCTTAACCTGAGGTAGGGAAGAGAAAAAGGGCAAATTGTGCAGCCAACAGGGATAGTCTTCTATGGCAGGATCATATCCCAGTTTCAGAGCATTGTGATAGTCGCTGATACCAAGAATACCATGAAGGAGATAGGTCAACCAATCCGCTTGGTGAAGAACATAGAAACCATTTTTAAGGAAACCCTCACGATACCACCAGTAAACCTTGGCAAAACTGGAGGTGGCACTCACCACAATGCTGTCTTCTGGGGCGATTTGGGCTATCTCTTCCAGGTATTTTTGGCCTCGGTTGTCACTATACCAAAGGACAGGCGCACGGACCACCCCATCGTTGTCCAATAATAACATGGTACTGGAGGTAGCGTCAAGGGCAATAGCCCGTAAATTTTCGGCTAGGGGAGGGGGTAGATGAGAGAGGATGGAAAAAAGGGCTTCTTGCCAGTGTTGGGGAGACTGACTGGGGAAGGGGGTAGTGGTGTAGGAGAAGATAATTTCCCTGTCCTGATTAATAATAACAGCCCGGGCGGAGGTAGTGCCAAAGTCTATCCCCAGATAGTAACTCATCCTATTTACAAAACTTTACCTAGTTAGCAAAATATTGTAAACTACCACATGTTAGTGCCATCAAGGAGCAAAACAGATCCATGGAGTTAGCATTGGAAAAAGAGGGAATGCCATTGCCATCGGTGCCTAAGGAGTATCTGAAGGCGCCAGGGGGGTGGAATCCTAACGTAATAATGTTTATAACAGCAATACTACTAGGAATAAGCTCAGTGTGCGGGCACTTCTTCTGGCATTTTCCCAATTGGTATTGTTTTCTTGCCAATGTTTTGGCATTACACATGTCAGGGACAGTAATTCACGATGCTTCTCATAACAGTGCCCATAGCAATAAGATAATAAACGCCATAATGGGACATGGAAGTGCATTGATGTTAGGATTTTCTTTTCCAGTATTTACCAGAGTCCATTTACAACATCATGCCCATGTGAATGACCCAGAAAACGATCCAGATCATTTTGTATCTACGGGAGGACCATTATGGATGATAGCAGCTAGATTTTTCTACCATGAGGTCTTCTTTTTTAAACGGAAACTTTGGCGAAATTGGGAATTATTAGAGTGGTTTTTGGGTCGTTTATTAGTGTTTATAATTGTATTTCTGGGAATAAAATATGGTTTTATAAATTATCTAATGAACTATTGGTTTGTGCCGGCGTTGGTAGTGGGAATTGCCCTAGGTTTGTTTTTTGATTATCTACCCCATAGACCATTTAAAGAAACAGATCGTTGGAAAAATGCAAGAGTCTATCCCAGTCGTATCCTAAACATCTTGATTTTTGGACAAAATTATCATCTGATACACCATCTATGGCCCTCCATACCCTGGTATAAATACCAAGACGCCTATTATGCCACCAAACCCCTATTAGATGCCAAGGGATGTGCCCAAACCCTGGATTTATGGAATGGGAAAAATTTCTTGGAATTCCTCTACGATGTTTTCCTGGGAATTCGCTTTTACCCCAAAAAATAGGCCAGTGGCAGTTGTAGCCCCAACCCCCAGGATGATATTATAGGTAGAGGAATTGATAAGCAGCAAGGTAGAAATTATGGACATTCTAACACTAGGTTGGGTTGGTATTCTGGCGTTGTTTTCCTGGTCCATTGCTATGGTAGTATGGGGACGTAGAGGGTTTTGAGAGGTGGAGTTGGAATCGGTATACAATGTTTTGTTCGTGATAGCGCTGGGGTTGTTGTTATTTGTCAGTGGAGGGGTTTTTTACCTCACCAGTCTTCAGTGGCGGGATAGACGTCGTAGGGAAAGAGATAAACGTCTTTAAATCCTGTCTCAAAGTTAACTTGCCCCCCCAGGGGGGCTGTCGTTTATGATGAAAGGTAGTGAGATAGAAAAACAAAGTAACCCCTTGCCTTGGATATTCGGGTTGGCTGTGGGGGGCGTTTTATTACTGGTGGGGTGGAATTGGGCATCCTGGAATCGTCTTGTCAATTCAGAGGGGGATTGGCAGAAATACACAGTAGTAGTAAAACGGGAAACTATAAATCCAAGAATTAGAGCCAGCGGCAGGGTAGAAGCCGTCGATATTGTGAATATCAGTCCCAAAAACCCCGGCAGGATTGCTAGGCTGTTGGTGGACCAGGGAGCAATAGTAAAAAAAGGACAGCTAGTTGCTATAATGGAGAATGGGGAGTTGTATGCCCAGGGGGCAAAGGCAGAAGCGGCCCTAAAGGAAGCAGAAGCCACATTGAGGGAAAGAGATATAGCTATCCAGGGAGAGATTCAAAGACTGTCAGCACAGCTTCTTCAAGCCACAGCCAACCTCGAAGAAGCAAAAGAAAGAATCCCCCGACAAGTTGAGCAAGTGGCCTCCCAATTAAAAGAAGCAGAGTCCAGACTATTGCTGGCAGAAACCGAATTAAACCGAAATGAACAACTTTTGAAGGATGGAGTAATCACCCAGTCCCAATTTGATCAACTAGCAAGTCAGTACCTGGTGGCCAAGGCAAATGTACAACAAATCCAGCAGAGACTAGAAGAATTAAAAAGGACAGCACAACCCACCCTCAGACGTTTAGAAGCCACGGTAAGAGAAATTCAGATTGCCCTCCAGGAAAGACAAGTGCGTGGCAAAGCAGAGATAGAAAGACTAAAAGCCAGTGTGAAAGCGGCCCGAGCCAATCTAGAGTTGGCCAAAATCCAGTACCAGGACAGTTTTATTGTAGCACCCTTTGATGGTATTATCACTCAGCGCTTTGCCACAGAGGGAGCCTTTGTAACTCCTACAACTTCAGCATCTAGTACAGCATCTGCCACCTCTACCTCCATAGTAGCACTGGCCAGAGGGTTAGAGATAGTGGCAAAAGTGCCAGAAATAGACCTAAAACAGATTAGGATAGGGCAACCGGTGGATATTATCGCCGATGCCTACCCCACGGAGGTGTTTAGAGGGGTTGTAAAACGAATTGCCCCCGCCGCTATTATAGAACAAAATGTGACCTCCTTTGAGGTGAAAATTGATATTCTCACAGGCAAGGAGAAATTGTTGTCGGGAATGAATGTAGAGGTACAGTTCCTCGGTGAGCAGCAAGATACAATAGTAGTACCCACAGTGGCAATAGTTACAGAAAAAGGGCAAACGGGGGTAATGATACCGGATGAGAAGGGGAGGCCCAAATTCAAGCCGGTGACAATAGGTACAACTGTGGAGGATAAGACACAGATACTGAATGGTTTGTCTGTAGGGGAAAGAATTTTTATAAACCTGCCAGAGGATCAAAAAAGCCGTACAAGCCCATAATCATAAACCCTGTTGTTGGAGAATAAAGTTCTGTACCTTTTCGCGATACAATTGTAGGTGGTCTTCAACCCAATCCCTGCTATCACTATTAGCATAAATATGAACAAGAGGCTCACCCCCGTCAGGCAGAATGAGCACCCAGTTATCGGTATAATACTCCTTAATCTTAACACCGTCTATTAATTCTAGTCTTTCCGGAGGCTCAGTCTCAATAAGATAACGCATTAAGGCCCCCTGAATCTTAGAAGGGCAACGAAGTGTGATAGACTTGTGACAGACTAGGGGTAACTCGCTACGGATTTGGGCAAGAGAGCGTTCCTGTATTGTTAGAATTTCAATAAGCTTAGCAATAGTAAACATGGCATCAAAACCAGGATGCAGTTGGGGGAAGATGAAACCCATGTCACCGCTACCCCCTAAAACCACCTGGGGATTCTGACTGGCTTGCATCAAGGAAGTGGGATTGGCCCTAGTACGAATTACCCTGCCATCATGGAGACGAGCAATCTTTTCCACTGCCGATGAGGCATTAATAGGAACTACAACGGTACCACGGGGATGGGCACTGAGAATGACATGTACCATGAGGGCGGTTAACTCCTCGCCGCGGATGGGGCTGCCAGATTCATCTACCAGGATAAGCAACTCCCCATTAGCAGAGACTTGGACACCAAAATTGGCCTTCAACGCCTCCACTACACGCCCCAGTTGCGAAAGTAGGTTTTCCTTCTCTACGGAGGATATAGGCCGTTGTCGTAGACTAGCATTCAAAACAACGGCATCGCAACCAAAATTGGCCAGAAGTTGGGGAAGGATGGCACCGGAAACAGAATACACATAGTCGATGACGATTTTGGCATTACTGTTACGGAGGGCCTCTAGATTGAGATGATTTTCAAAAGCCTTGCGATAGGTTTCCACCACCTGGGAGGGGTAAGACATATCCCCTATATCCACAGCTGGCACCCTTCTCAAATCCTCCTTAAAATAAGCCCCCTCTATCTTTTTCTCCTTTGCCTTAGAGATATTAATCCCATTGGTGTCAAAAAATTCGATGAGTATATAATCATGACGTTCAGGATGTAGGCGGACATGAACACCACCAGCTACACCCAATTTAGGAGTCATAGTGCGAGTAATGGGGATGGCAGTAGCCTCCAGATTGTGAACATCAATACCCACAGACATCAAGCCCGCAATGAGAGAGCGTGTTACCATCCGAGATACAGCCCTTTGATCCCTGGAGACTACAACGCTACTACCCTGTTTGAGAGTTGAACCATAGGCTGCCCCCAATTTGACAGCAAATTCGGGGGTAATGTCAATATTGGCCAAACCAGTGACCCCTCTCTGTCCAAATAGGGTACTATGGGCTATATTGCCCCAAATCAGGTTAATATTAAGGACTGCCCCCGGTTCGATTCTCTTGTTGGGCCATACTCGTACCCCCGTATTAATACACGCCTCTTCCCCTATACTACAAAGAGACCCCACTACAGCCCCTTCTTGAATTTGAGCTCTGCGATCTATTCTTGTACCTCTGGCAACTACACAGCCCGAGAGAGAACATTCCTCGCCGATGATGACACCATTCCAGATGATTGGGCGATTTAATTCGGCATAGTCTCCCACTATGACATTATCGCCCACAACAGTGCCGCCGAAGATTCTAACCCCCTGGCCGATTCTGCAGTTGTGTCCTATTAGCGCCGGGGGCTCGATTTTTGCCGTGGGATGTACATAAGTGTTTTCCCCTAACCAGATACCATTGTCAATTTCCCGATAGGCAAATTCCAGTTTAACCTTTTTTTCCAAAGCGGCGTAGTGAGCCTCCCGATAGGATTCCAGATGTCCCACGTCACACCAGTAGGCATTAGCGATATAGCCATAGATGGGTTCACCTTTTTCCAAAAGCAGGGGGAATAAGTCGGTGGAGAAGTCGCTTTCTTCGTGGGGGGGTAGGTACCGTAGCACTTCCGGCTCGAGGATATACGTACCAGTATTCACGGTATCCGATATGATTTCACTGATGGCCGGCTTTTCCAGGAATTTTTGAATACGGCCGCATTTGTCCGTGATTACAACCCCGAATTCCAGGGGGTTAGCGACGCGGGTGAGGATGATGGTAGCCTTAGCCTTTTTCTGCTTGTGAAAGGTGATAGCCTCTGTGAGGTTAAAGTCTGCGATGCTATCTCCACTGATTACTAGGAAGGTGTCATCCAGCATTGCTTCAACATTTTTGACACACCCCGCAGTACCCAGAGGTTGTTCATCTTCCACGCAGTAGTTGATTTTGACACCGAAATCTCTGCCATCTTGGAAATAATCCCGCATTACATCAGGGAGGTAGTGGAGGGTAGCGATTATTTCCTTCAGCCCGTGACGTTTAAGAAGATTGATGATATGCTCGGCTATGGGTCGGTTTAACACCGGTACCATGGGCTTTGGTAAGTTGCATGTAAGCGGGCGTAGTCTAGTTCCTGAACCCCCCGCCATTAAGACGGCACGCATACAACCTCCTGCTGTGTGGGTGGTTATTTATTAATTTAGAGCATTTTTCTCTCACAGGTGTAGATATTTATCATTCTTTACTCTCACGGGCCAAATAGGTAGCAAAATCCGCTGCAGTTAACGGGTAAGAAAACAAGTATCCCTGTCCATAATTACAGTTTATTCTCTGTAATATTTCCTTTTGTCTTTCTGTCTCTATTCCCTTAGCAATTGTCTTTATGTTTAACACCTTACAAGCCGCTATTATTGCCTCTATAAAGAGCCTAGTCTCCTTTTCCGTTTCAATTCTTTCTACGTAATTTTGAGCTATTTTAACAGACTTAAAGGGAAACTTATGGAGGTTGGATATGCAAAATGCCCCTTGGCCAAAGTCGTCCAGACACAAATCTATTCCCAGTTGGTTTAACCCTCTAATTATTATGCTGCTAGCATGAGGATTTTTTTGGATACTCTGCTCTTTAATTTCAAACTGTAGTTTCCCAGGGTTAATTTGGTTTTTTCTTATACAGTTGTGAATTGTGTTGAGAGTCTCTTGATTTTTCAACTGATATTCTGATATATTTATACTGATAGGTATTGTCCTGAGTATTGGCCAACTTTTTAGGTCACCTACCAGAGTGTTAATTAAGTACTCCTCAAAAATATAAATCAGGCCACTTTTCTCGAGGGTGGAGATAAATTCTTCCGGATAAATCAAACCAAATCTGGGGTGTTGCCAGCGGACTAAGATTTCTGCGGATACTACTTTCTCTGTGGATAAATCTATTACGGGTTGGTAGAAAAATTTGAACTGATTGTTTTGGATTCCCTCAAAAAAACTTCTCTCCCATGAAGACGCCCCATTATCAGTTTCCTCCAGTTCATCATGATAAAATTGAAACTGACGGCGTCCGCTTCTTTTTGCTTGATACATGGCCAAATCAGCCCGGCGAATTAATTGTTTCAAATCCTCACCATCCTGTGGGAAAATAGCAATGCCTATACTCGCCGAAATGTTGACTTTTTTTTTCAAAATCTCGAAGGGTTCACTGAGAACAGAAATGATTTTTTCTGCTATAATCTGTAATTGCAGTGGGCTGATAACCATAGGGACGGCTAGGAGAAATTCATCCCCTCCAATACGAGCAAGTAAATCGGTGCTGCGGAGTATTTTCTTCATTCTCTCAGTCGCCTGTATCAGCAATTCATCCCCATAATCATGTCCAAAAGTGTCATTGACTTCCTTGAAATGATCCAAATCGATAAACATTAACCCTACATTAGTCTTTGTCTCCTTGGCATTTTCTAGAATGTCTTCTACTTTTTGGAGGGCGTAGTTGCGGTTGGGAATCTTGGTCAAGTTGTCATATATCGCCTGATATTTTAGCAAAATTTCCTGTTTTTTCTGTTCGGTTATATCCTCTTTTACGGCCACATAATTTGTGATAACTCCCGCTGAGTTGAAAATAGGAGAGATTAAGGCCCTCTCCCAATATAATTCCCCGTTTTTTCTTTTGTTATGAAATTCTCCCCGCCATTCTTTGCCACTGGTAATGGTTTGCCACAACTTTTTGTATTCTTCAGGGCTAGTATAGCCCGACTTTAGGATGCGGGGATTTTTGCCAATAACCTCTTCCCTTTTATATCCAGAAATGGCCTCAAACTTAGCATTCACATACTGTATATTTCCCTGGGCATCGGTGATAACAATAGAGGCAGGACTTTGTTCAGATGCCTGGTATAATATTTTCAATTCCTGCTCCATTTTTTTTCTTTCTGTGATGTCGATAAGAGAGATTAAATAGGCGCCTTTACCATTCCAAATTATAGGCACTGCCCGCATCTCCACGGTGATTATTTCCTCCTTGCGGGGTATTTCCAACTCACTAATAGTATTTAATTCTGCGGGTATACCCAAAGTATGTCCCAGAAGCCTATGACGAGGGCGATTAAACAGTTTTTCCGCCTGCTGATTGATGAAGATTATCTTCCCCTCCAAGTCAACTACAACCATTCCTTGAAGACTGTTATTGATGATAGTTTTGAGCCTTTCTTCAGTTTCTTTAAGGTGTATCTCCGCTTCTTTTCTTGCCTTTACCTCTGCCAAAAGACGTTTATTTTGCGCCTTTAGTTTTTTGGTAAGTTGACTAATTTTAAGACAGGAATTAATACGGGAAAGAAGTTCTGGATATTGCACCGGCTTTGTGATATAGTCATAGGCGCCCAACTCTAAACCTCTTACTTTGTCCTCCGTATCCCCCAAAGCGGTAAGAAAAATGATGGGTATGTCCTTAGTCTTGGGAGATTTTTTTAGAATCGAACAGGCCCTAAATCCGTTTAATTCGGGCATGACTATATCTAGTATAATTAGGTCCGGGATAACCTCAAATATTTCCTGTATCCCCTTAATAATTTCAGTCTCCGCTATAACCCTAAAACCATTTTTTTTTAGGAAAAGACTCAGAATTTCTAGGTTAGTCCTGTCGTCGTCTATGATATAAATCAAGTAGGGGTGGAGCCTATTTTCGCCAGATGGGGGTAGGTGGGGAGATGACATGGTCGGTGGTGGGTTGGTAGGGGAGGGATTCATCTTGCCAAAAACTGGAGTAGGAAATAGAGAGGGGGCATGTTAAAATGGGGGAAGACAAATAATGAAAGAAAGGAAACCCCCCCGCCGGTGGCGCCATAAAAGCCACTTCAAACCGAGAATAAGAAGAGTTGATAGGAGAGGATATGGAATTGTTGTCTACGCTACTTACCATTATAATCTCAACCTTGGGGGTGGGGGGGTACGCGGTTAATAATTTGTTAATCAATAACATCAAAAGGAATTCCCAGCAGGTGGAAAAAATAGAAGTGAGGGTGAATAGTATCCCCGGTTATCAACTGTTGGGAGGGAAAATAGACTCATTACAGATGAGTATAAAAAAATGGCAACCGAGAAACTCAATAGTATTTGACTTGGTAGAGGTAGAAACGGATAGTATTCAATTGAATCTATCAGCTATAACAAATCAACAGAGAAATTGGCGACAGCTATTACAAACACCTGTGGCTGTGGCGGGAAGGATTATTTTAACAGAGGAAAATCTAAATAAGTTATTAAAATCGCCAGAGGTACAATCCTTGATAGAGAGAATAGGGGGAAGAGTGAAAATCGCAGATTTGAATATAGACTTACAAGCCAACAATCGGATTCGCATTGACGGCAAAACCAAACTACCTCTCAGGGGGGAGGAGTTGTTAAATATTAGTTTAGAATTCAACCTGGAGCTGACTAGAGGACATAAACTAGAAATTAGAAATATAGCCGGAACTTTAAATAATAGACCATTGTCATCTAGACTGTTAAATGAGTTGGTAGATGGCGTCAATGACAGGTTGAGTTTAAGGCAGTGGGAGAGAGATGGCATTACTGCTAGACTTTTAAGATTAAATACTAATGAGAATCAACTAGAAATAGCTGGTTTTATTCACATAGACAACAAGAAGACTATACAAGACTATGACAGAAGACAATAAATCTCATTCCCCTGTATCCCTCAGAATACTTGCTTCCCTTGCCACTGCCATACTTGCCTGTGGCGGGTTTGCGGCATGGTTTACTTATACAAAACTACAATCCGCCAACGAAGTAACCCAACCCATAGATGGAGAAAAAGCGAAACAACAACAAACCCCAACACCACAAAAACCCCCTACCCAACAGCCAATACAGAAACAAGAGGTAGAGATATATATCCTGGATGACAAATTAAACCTGATACCCAAAAAGGTGGCAGTGGCGGGGGTAGAAAATCCTAACCCCCAGTCAATCCTAACAGCAGCCTTCAATCAGCTTCTCACCAATACCAGGGATAATGACACGGCAATCCCAGCCAATACCAGGTTACTCAGCCTAAAGGTGAAAGCGGATGGAATTCATGTAGACTTGTCAAAAGAATTCACCAGTGGTGGTGGCAGTAGTAGTATGATTGCCCGTTTGGGACAGGTGATTTATACTGCTACCAGTTTGGATGCCAAGGCAAAAGTTTGGATTAACGTAGAGGGTAAACCATTAGAAATTTTAGGAGAAGAAGGGTTAATGGTAGATCAACCCATGACGCGGGAATCATTCCAGCAGTCGTTTAGTGGGTAACTGCCTTCACTGGGAGGACTATTTACCATGGTAAGAGGAAAATGGAAGTTAAAAGGAGTGGGATTTTGTCTCTGTCTGTTTTTATCCCTACTGTCGGTTTTATCTACAGGAAAAGTGGGGGTATTGGCGGCAGATGAGAGAATTTTTCTCCCCCTTACCTTGGAATTTTTAGATGAATATGAGTTTAAAGACAATCGGTATAACGATACAGTAGTAGGTGGTTTTTCTGGAATAACTTACAATCCCCTAGAGGACACATATTATATCATTTCTGACGACCGTTCCCAATATTCCCCTGCCAGATTTTATAAGGCAAAAATTAGAATTGACGGAGAAAAAATCAGTGATGTTATCCTGGAAGATGTTGTCCTTTTGAAGGATGAGGCAGGGAATTTATACCCCGAAAATACCATCGATGCCGAGGGAATTGCTTATACTCCTCGTCAGACATTGTTTATCAGTAGTGAGGGGGTGGTAGATAGGAAGATTTCTCCATTCATCAACGAGTATGACTTACAAGGCAATCTTATCAGTAAGCTGCCAATTGCTTCAAAATACATTCCCGCGGAGAAGGGAAAAGGCATACAGAATAATTTAGGATTTGAATCTTTGGCTATCAAGGCTAATAGCCTTTCCCCTAAAGAGTCATTCCGCCTATTTACAGCCACAGAAGCCGCTTTGAGTCAAGATTTAAATTCAAACAACCCCCAAACGAATTTAAATGCCCGTTTTTTGCATTATCTTGTTGGCAATAACCCCCTATTGATAGGCGAACATTTGTATAAAATTGCTCCGGCAACTTCAACCACTTTGTACAATGGAATATGTGAGTTATTGGCCTTACCAGAAGAAGGTCATTTACTAAGTCTAGAAAGAACTTTTGGCCTGGGGGGATATGGGGCAAAAATTTTCCAGATAACAATAGCAAATGCCAGTGATACTACCCTCCAAGAATCCCTAAACAACAATGACAATCTAGTACCAATAAGGAAAAAATTGTTGTTGGATTTGGGGGAATTGGGTATACAATTAGATAACCTAGAGGGGATGACATTGGGGCCCCGCCTGGCTGATGGCAGTCAAAGTTTGATTGTCGTCAGTGACAATAACTTCGCCCCAAACAACCAACAAAAAAATCAATTCCTACTGTTTAGACTGAGTAAGTCATGACTGCTGAAATCATCTGTGTAGGCACAGAATTACTATTAGGAAATACCCTAAACAGCAACGCCCAATATTTGGCACAACAACTGGCAAATCTGGGAATCCCCCACTACTTCCAAACGGTAGTAGGAGATAATCTAGAAAGAATCCACCATGTGCTAAAGATAGCCTTGCAAAGGGCAGAAATTCTCATCTTCACCGGTGGTTTAGGACCTACACCAGACGATCTTACCACAGAAGCGGTGGCCTCCTTCTTCAAAATTCCCCTGGAAGAGAAACGGGAAATAATTGAAGAAATAGCCGGCAAATTTGCAGCTAGAGGTCAAAAAATGCCAGAAAACAACCGAAAACAAGCACTATTGCCCGCCGGAGCCCAAGTAATACCCAATCCCACTGGCACCGCCCCAGGTTTTATCCTCCAACCCTACAGGGACATTGTAAACCACCCGCAACAAAAATTAACAGTTATTACATTGCCAGGAGTGCCATCGGAAATGAAAATAATGTGGGAGGAAACAGTAATAGCCTTTTTAGAAAGTCAGGGGTGGGGGAAGGAAAAAATCTACAGCGAGATGATGAGGTTTAGGGGTATAGGAGAATCAGCCTTAGCCACAAAGGTAAACCACCTTTTTTCCCTTACCAACCCTACAGTAGCACCTTATGCCTCCCCGGGGGAAGTGAAATTGAGAGTGTCTGCCAAGGCAACCAGTGTGGAGGAGGCGCGTAAAATCATGAATCCTGTTGTAGAAGAAATTAAAGCCATTGCCGGGGAAGATTATGTAGGCTCGGATGATGATACCCTAGAAAGGGTGGTAGGGAAATTGTTACAACAGAGAGGGGAAACAGTTAGCGTTGCCGAATCCTGTACTGGTGGCGGTATAGGACATATGATTACAAGTGTACCTGGAAGTTCAGCGTATTTTTATGGGGGGATAATAGCCTACAGCAACGAGGTGAAGATAAGGCAATTGGGGGTTGAGGCAAAGGCTATAGAGAGAGAAGGCGCGGTTTCCGAGACAGTGGCAAAACAGATGGCATGGGGGGTTAAAGAGAGATTAGCCACAGACTGGGGTATAGGTGTTACAGGTATTGCAGGCCCCGGGGGTGGTAGTGAGAGTAAGCCTGTGGGGTTAGTATATGTAGGAGTTGCCAAGCCGGATGGGGAAACAGTAGCCTATGAATTCCGATTTGGCAAAAATCGTAGTCGCGAGATAATTCGCCTACTTACCTGTGGCGAAGCCTTAGATAAACTCCGCCGTCATCTTCTTAAATCCTAGAATGTACTACCATTCCACCCCCACAGATAACCCTTAGCATCGGCGAATTCTATGTATATGCGGTTTTGGGGCACCCCCAATTCTCGGTTTATTATACTACAAAATTCTTGACTCATGGCCTTTGTTTGATTGGGAGTCATATTCCCAATGCTTTTCACCTCAATATAGCACACTGGGTCGAAGGTGCCTGCAAAAGTCATGGGGGTATCTGATTCAAAAATTGTCATAACATATGATTCCGACTTCCCCAGATGACTTGCCAGTTTTGCAGAAAGAGTCTTCAAAAGACTATTAATCTTCTCCTCTTGTGGGCGAGATACTGATGTTTGTACTTTTATTAATGGCATATTAGCTATTCTTTTTCTCTTCCTGCTTATTGTTATATCATACTCAGCCCGGGGTTTTCTATTCAGTGTTTGTTATTGTTTTCCTCCCTGAGAATATAAAAGCGTTTTTTCTCTGGATCATAAAATATCCCATACTCAGCAAATTCATGTCCTTTTGCTTTCAGGAAACTGTCATAGCCCGCATATTTAACATAATCTGTTTTTTTGAGTATTTGCCACACTTCCTGACGGGAAATATAAACGACTTCTTCTTCTTTGTGAGAAAGGGATACTGGTGGGGGAGAGGGAGATGTAATCGGTTGTAGCGAGGAAGTTGATAAACTAGCTTCGAGTCTTTCTATTCTCCTGATAATTTCCCTCAGGGAATTGCTAAATTTTTCTTCCAGTTTATCTTGGTCTACTAGAGGTTTACCCCCGTTTATTACTATTCCCAACACCGCTTTATCTTCATTCAGGCACGCATCTATAAGAGTTTCTATAACTAAAGAAGCATCCAAATTTTTCCCAATACACCATTGTTTGAATTGTCGCCATTTGTCTTCATCTATCCCAAAGCTATTGTTGGGATTTTTCCTTCTTCTAGTCATTCTTGTTTTCCCCACATTATAGGTTGGCTATTTCAACGCAAAAAGGGGTTGTTTTGCCCTCGACAATTATATCACTTGTCGGTAAAAATTTGAAGTATGTTCATTCCACTTGCTAACCTCTGCTCATCCTAATCATAGGCTTAATTTTATTTTCTTTCATCCAAGTTAGCCATTTCCCCCTAACAGTTGTACATTTTATAGGTATAAATTCCCGAAATAGGGAATTAATTTAACTTAATAAATCCCTGTAAAAATACTTAACAGAAAAGGGGAAAGAAATAGGCTAACTTAGAAATAGGACCAGAGTCACAGGGAAATGATTGGCTTATGTTAAACATAGTATTTTCCCGTCATCATAATCATAATCATAGGGAGATAGATTGGCATACAGTAATTCTTTTTACCCTTGGTTTTTGGCTGAGTGGCAGTTTTGTTTTAGATTTTGTATTAATCCCATCTCTCTCCCTAACGGGGATGATGGGTAGTGACGAGTTTGCCTATGTGGGGTTTGTTTTATTTGGCATATTTAACAGAGTAGAGATGATTTGTGCCTCCCTTATTCTTACTGCTACTCTAGTAGAGGGCACACAACACCACTTTACGGCAAGAAAACAACAGTCGGCAGTGATTTTTGCCACTATTCTGTTGCTAATCTCTCTGGCTTATACCTACATATTTACCCCCAATTTGACAGCCTGGGGATTGTGTTTAGACCAGTTTAACACCACCAGGCCCTTGTCTGTCAATATGATCCTTTGGCATAGTGGCTATTGGTTGTTGGAGGGATTAAAATACGCCTTAGCCGTTACCCTGTTGAGATGGAATTATCGCAACGGTTGTCTTAGCAGATAAGTGGTAGATGGGGATATAATCAAACCCCGTCTATGGTGTTGGTGAGGGTTTTGTTAACATAGTCTTGGATTTTGCTGTAAGGTTCAAGGGATTTTAGAATAGTACCACCATAGCTACGACAGTTTACCCTGCCGTCTAGTAAGGCTAACACTCCCCCGTATTGACGAAGAGGTTGTGTTATTCTTTGTAGAGTTTGGATAGCAGTGGGTAACAGATAGAGGCGAAACCAGTCTTTTTTCTGTTTTTTTAGTAAACTAACTTGTGCGGAAACCAAGGGATTTTCCACAGAGGGAATGGGCAAAGTTGGGACGATAACAAGTTGGGGGGATAACTGGGGGTTAGAGAATTCTTCTTGGTGTTTCAACCAATAGTTGGTGTGGCAAACAATGATGCTATTTTGAACTAGAATACTCTCATTTAATCTTACTCTTGAGCCGAAGGAGGCTGCTAAACTGGCCGTGATTTGACTCTGGAGAGGGATATCGTCTATTATAACTATGATGGGGCGATGGTTTGTCCCTATTGTACTTATCAATCCAGCAATTTCTTGAATAGCCTTTGTGGCAAAAATGGGAGTATTAGGCAGGGGAAAATGACTGGCAATATACAGTTTTAGGGGTTTACTTTGAGGAGGGGTAGAGAATTTTAGACAGGTGAAATCTTCGGTATTTATGCCGATTTTCCTCCCATAATCCTTGGGATTCTTTTCCGAATCTAGATGACTTCCTATGATAATAAATTTCCCTCTTTGCCAAATGGTTTCAAAAAAAGGTTTAAGCCTCAGGGGGGTGGCTTTCAGATAGAAGTATCCCTCATTCTTGCTAAAACAGAAGTGGTGCACGTATTCTCCTTCTCTGCTATCAAAAGTCTGGAAAAATTGAGTCACATTTTCCGGAATGTTAATCCTGTTATTTTTTATAACCTCCCAAAGTCTCAGGAGAAGATAAATCTCCTCCTCTTCTAGAAGATAACTGTTATAACGATTAGGAGGATGGGAGAAGATAGACTTAGCCAACTGGGCAAAACTTTGGCGAAAATAATCCTGTTGAGAAGGGGGTAGTTTTGGGATGATAAGGTGCCAGTCACTAGGGCTAATTTGCCGGGTAAAATAGGAAGAAAAAATATCAGGTATTCTCTCTGCCTCCACAAAAACAGTGACGGGAAAAGAGTAGGCTTGGGGTTTATCTTGGGGATATTGGGAAGAGAAAATATGCTCCAACCAGGAATCATAATTGAGGAGATAAAGTGTTTTTTTTTCCGGCATAAGGGGAGGCTGAGTGGAAACCTGTTTAGAAGAATTTAAGTGTTGTTGGAGGAGAGGAATTTGCTGGTGAAAAAGAGTCTGCCAAAGGGAGGTAGAAGCCACCAGAATCTCAGAAGAGGGAGACAGCAGAAGGGGAATTAAGTAACTGAGAGAGTATTGAGAATGAGAAACCCCAGTTTGAATAATAGTAGAGTCTTTCAGTCTTAAGCCACGGGCAACCATCCTAGCCATGGTAAAAGAGTGTATCCAGTCGCAGTCAAACTTATTTTGCTGGCATAGACTCCTTAAAAGATTATGGACTTTTGCTTCTAACATAGGAGAGGAGATGACAGTCCAATTGATTAAATTCTAGCTATTGGGGGCAAGGATGTGCGATTATAGTATAGATGCCTAAAAACAATTGGGAAAGAGGATTCATGGCTAGAATAGAATTCGCACGCGGTATAGTAGAAGAATCAATCCCCGAGGTTAGATTAACACGTTCCCGCGACGGCAGCAATGGGACGGCTACTTTTCGTTTTGAAAACACCAAAATCTTGGAAAGCGGCAATACCCAGGAAATAACAGGGATGTATATGATAGACGAAGAGGGAGAGTTGGTCACCAGGGAGGTAAAATGTAAATTTGTCAACGGTGAGCCTAAGATGATAGAAGCCGTTTATGTCATGAGAAGTCCAGAAGAATGGGCTCGTTTTATGCGTTTTATGGAACGCTACGCAGAAGAACACGGTTTAACCTTTACTAAATCATCATAATAGCAAAAAAAAGGGGGTAGTACTATTCTGCCACAGTAAGTAGCCCCCATTAGGGGAAAACAGATGGGGAAAGAAGAATATGAGCAAGTTCGATTATGATTTAATTATCATAGGCGCAGGAGTAGGTGGACATGGCGCCGCTTTACATGCCAGCAGGTGTGGCTTGAAAACGGCAATCATAGAGGCTGCAGAAATGGGAGGCACCTGTGTAAATCGGGGTTGTATTCCCTCCAAGGCTTTGTTGGCGGCGGCTGGAAAGGTGAGAGAATTATCCCAACGTCAACAACTACAACACCTGGGAATATACGTCAACGGGGTATCCTACGACCTAAAGGGTATCGCCTCCCATGCCAACAACCTGGTACAAAAAATCCAATCAGACTTGACAAACAGTCTAAAACGCCTCAAAATAGACGTCCATAGAGGATGGGGAAAAATAGCCGGACAACAGAAAGTAGAAGTAATTACCCCAGAGGGAGACGAAAGAATATATACCGCCAGGGATATTATACTATGCCCCGGCTCGGTTCCCTTTGTGCCCAAAGGCATTGAAGTAGACGGCAAAACCGTCTATACCAGCGACACCGCCGTCAAACTGGAGTGGTTGCCCAAATGGGTGGCCATTATCGGCAGTGGCTACATCGGCTTGGAGTTTGCCGACATTTATACCGCCTTGGGGGCAGAGGTGACTATGATAGAAGCATTAGACCGCCTCATGCCCACCTTCGACCCAGATATTGCTAAAATAGCCGAGAGGGTTTTAATCCATAACCGAGACATTGAAACCTATACTGGTGTCTTCGCTACAAAAGTAACCCCAGGTACTCCGGTAAAAATAGAGTTAACATCGGCAAAAACGAAAGAGTTGGTAGAGGTGTTGGAGGTAGACGCCTGTCTAGTAGCAACGGGGAGAATCCCAGCCACTAAGAATCTAGGATTAGAAAATGTTGGGGTAGAGACGGATAGTCGTGGTTTTATCCCCGTCAACGACAGGATGCAGGTTTTAAAAGACGGCGAGGTAGTCCCCCATCTCTGGGCAGTGGGGGATGCTACTGGTAAAATGATGTTGGCACATGCTGCCTCTGGACAGGGGATGGTAGCGGTAGAAAACATCTGTGGCAGAAACAGGGTTATTGACTATCGCAGTATCCCCGCTGCCGCCTTTACCCACCCCGAAATCAGCTATGTGGGTTTAAATGAATCCCAGGCTAAGGAGTTGGGGGAGAAGGAAGGTTTTGCCATTGCCACTACTAAAACCTACTTCAAGGGTAACTCAAAAGCCCTTGCCGAGGGGGAAACGGAGGGGATGGCCAAAATCATCTACCGAGTAGATACTGGTGAATTACTTGGTGTTCATATAATAGGCCCCCATGCCTCAGACTTAATCCAGGAAGCGGCTAATGCCATTGCCTGTCGTCAGTCAGTGAGGGATTTAGCCTTTAATATTCACACCCACCCCACCCTGTCAGAAATCCTAGACGAAGCCTACAAACGCGCCAGCTAAACCCACAACCGGGGGAGTCTTTTCCCCCACAATCCAGTTGAACTTTTTTTACTGATTTACGTCCCCATGGAAGTAGATTTCCCATTATACTTGTCATGTGGAAGCCTATACTTACTGCTATTGGGGTGATTTCCCTTCTTCCTTTTGCTCCTTTAGCCATTGCCCAGTCCAATTCTACCACCCCCTCCTTCAACCGTCAGGAGTGTTTACAACGCATGGCCAAAGAGGGGTTGAAGAATGATCAAGCCGCCGTTTGGTGCAATTATGAGCAACAATGCCTATTACGGGCTCAAAAAGAAGGATTACCTCCCCTTTCTGCCAAGAGTCTTTGCCTTTGTAGCATAAAAGAATTTAGAAAGCGATATAGTACAGAAAAATTCGGGGAGTTGACAAGACGGTCAGAAAAGGATAAAAGGGTGGCCAACCAGTTGCGGGAGGTGGGAGAGGCCTGTTTTGAGAAAGTCCTCTTTGAGGAATAATATCCTCTTCCCCTACAAGCCCATACTTGACAAAGCCATTTATATGGTGCTAGGATGGGGGGGGATAGTTAAAAGGCAGGCGGTGGGACTGCCGAGACAATTGGGCAGCGCATTTTTCTGTAGAGATTTATTATCAAGAAGAAGGGAAAGAAGGAGAAGGCGGGGGTTAATGGAGAAAAAATAGTTGTTTATAGGGAGAATAAATAGAAAAGTAGGGGTGTAAGGGATGAGAAAGGTGTTATAATGAGCCGAGAGGCGCCGGAGGGGGGTTTTGTGGCAAAAATGAGCGGTAGGGATTATTTAAATCAATGCAGAAGAATGTTGGCTGGCGCCATGGAGAAATTGGGGGTGTTTGTGGGGGAGGAAGAGATTGCCGAGATATCTGAGTTAATTACAGATACAATGGGGGGGAGACGTCGTTATTATCATAATTTTGAACATATTTTAAACTTCAGCAGTCAGGATGATCCTCTTATAATCATTGCAGCCCTATTTCACGACCTAATATATCTCCAGGTAGACAGAGAAATTCCCTTTAATCTTACCACCTACCTGTATCCCTATCTCAAGGAGAAGAATGGAAGTTTTTGGCTTAGAAACAATGTTGGCAACGGGGATAAAATCCTGGGGATATGTTTGGGCTTATTTGGTTTAAAAGAGGGGCAAAATTTGAGTAAATTTCGGGGGAGGAATGAGTTTTTAAGCGCCCTAGTAATGGCCAGGATTCTTCAGCCCCATTTGCCCATTAAGATTCTAACACGTCTGATGACTATAATTGAGCTGACTATTCCTTTTAGAGGGATTAAAGAAAAAACACCACCGGAGGAGTTGCATGAACGTCTTTGGAGGGTAAACGCACAATTTGGTTTAGGTTTTACAGACAAAGAGATTGTTGACACCATCATTCAGGGAGTAAAGATGGCTAATATTGATGTTAGCGGTTTTGCCACGACAAATTTTGGGGAATTCATAAAAAATACCTGGTTAGTGTTGCAGGAGGGTAACGCCTTTTTCCAGGACAACTGTTTTTATACTGTAAAGGAATATTGTCAGGCTTTAATTTCCCCAAACAGACTTTTATCCGAGTTATCTCCCGAGAGGATTCTTCTCCGTTACAAAAATGAGCCTCCCGAGGAGGAATATAAAATACTAACTGACAGAGTTGTTTATAATCTTTCTCTGGGGAGATACTTCTTGGTTTCCCAGATAGTCAGTTTGTCAGTCTTGCAGGCTTTAATTGCCAAATTTACCCCCTCTTTACCCTTATCCTTTTTATTTCCAGATGTCTGTTTATCCCCTGCCGAATATCATTCTTTGACTGACTACATTCGGGGGGTAAACCACGTGGATTCAAACCCCAATTTCCCTCTTATAGGGGATATATTTCATTTCCTAAACTCTGAAGAAATCTCAAGGGTTTTGCCTTCGAGAGAATTGGTTAAACTCGTAACATTTGTGATGAAATCGCTTCCCCTGGAAAGACTAGAGGAAATTGAAGAGAAGTGTTATCTTTATTTCGAGCATAAAATAGGAGAAAGGGAATTGTTAAACAGTTTTCCAGGGGAGTTGGTATCGGTTTTGCAAGAGGCTTTAGGGTTATTTATGATGGAAAAAGGGGAACAAACAAAAGGGATGTGACTATTCAAAGATGTCTAATTGGGGGAGGAGAGGGGTGGTATTCTTTTCCGGAGGGGGAGGAGAGATTTTGCCGAGATTTTTCCGCAAACCAATAGCAATTTTACTATGTTTTTCAATCTGCCTCATCACCTGTTTGGCGCGATTGATAACTACGGGGGGTAAACCGGCAAGTCTAGCTACCTCAATGCCATAGGATTTATCCGCACCACCTGGTTTCACCTCGTGTAAAAATATGATTTCGTTTTCCAACTCCCTCACGGTTACCTGATAATTGGCTACATTGTCCAAAACAGAAGCTAACTCGTTTAATTCATGGTAGTGGGTGGCAAATATTGTCATACAACGTATTTGAATAGCTATATACTCGGCTACCGCCCAAGCTATGGACAACCCGTCAAAAGTGGCTGTACCTCGCCCTATTTCATCCAGTAGCACCAGGGATTTAGCAGTGGCATGGTTGAGGATATTGGCAGTCTCATTCATTTCTACCATAAAGGTGGACTGCCCAGTACCAATATCGTCTACAGCACCAACACGGGTAAAGATACGATCACATATGCCTAGGGTAGCACTTTCGGCGGGCACAAAGCTACCAATTTGAGCCATAATTTGAATCAATCCCACCTGTCGCAGATAACAACTTTTACCACTAGCATTAGGGCCTGTTAGAATTATTAAGTCAGGATAATCTCCATCCCCCAAATAAGTGGAATTTGGCACATACATCCCAAAACCGAGAAGTTTTTCCACCACTGGATGTCGGCCATTTTTGATTTTAATTATGCGTTTATCGGTAATGGTAGGGCGACAATAGTCTTGATACACAGCAATTTCAGCCAACCCTGCTAAGACATCCATGGCAGCTATGGCTTTAGCAATTTTTCTTATTTCCTCAGTTTTTTCTGCTACCTCGGCGCGCAATTGGACAAATATTTCGTATTCTAACTTAGCAATTTCACCCTTGGCATTAAGGATGCGATTTTCCCTTTCTTTTAATTCGGCAGTAATGTATCTTTCCTCATTGATGAGAGTCTGTTTTCGCTGGTAGTCTTTGGGGGCGAGGGAAGCCTTGGAACGAGGAATACTGATATAATAACCAAAGGTCTTATTGTAGCCCACCTTAAGGGTAGAAATACCAGTGCGTTGTCTTTCAGTTGCCTCCAGACTGGCTAGCCATTCCTTGTCTCCCTCCACCAGACGACGCATCTCATCCAACTGGGGGTTTACACCATCGCGGATGATACCACCCTCTTTAATCTGTTGCGGGGGGGATTCTACGAGACAATCCACCACCTTTCGCCCTAAAGCCTCTAATTCGGGGGGTATTTGCTGTAAAGCCTTGAAATAGGGAGACTTCCCCTGCTTAGCCAAGGAAGCCAGATAACTGAGACGGAGGAGGGAATCCGCCAAATTTAACAATTCTTTAGGATTTGCGGTGCCTGCGCCTACCCTGCCGGCAATTCTTTCCAAATCGTATAGATTCCTAAAAACCCGCCTTAACTCATCCCTCAAGCCAGGATTGGCAATCAACTCTTCTATAGTATCCTGACGGGCTATTATCCCCTCTTTGTTGATAAGAGGTTGCAACAACCAGCGTCTGAGAGCCCGGGCTCCCATAGCAGTGCAAGTATTGTCCAGAGCCCAAAGGAGAGACCCGTGGAAGGTGTTGTCGCGAACAGTTTGGGTAATTTCGAGGTTACGGCGAGTAGTGTGGTCTATGATGAGATAATCGCTCACCTGGTAAGTGCGAATTAGTTGCAATGGCACCTGGTGAGCCTTCTGGGTATCCTGAACATATTCTAGCAGACCGCCGGCAGCGCGGATAGCAAGGGGGAGATTTTCACAGCCAACCCCTTCGAGGGATTTAAGGGAGAATTCCAGCAGCAGTCTATTCCTAGCCTCGTGAAGTTCAAAAGCTTTTTGGGGGCGAAGGGTATAACAGAAGCAGTCGGGGAGGAAGGGGGGGATATGTTCGGATTTTTGCCCAGGGCGGATAAGGGTGTTAAAATCGGGGGCCCTGACGGGGATAAGCACTTCTGCTGGCTGGAGACGCAACAACTCTGTAGTAAGGGCATTGACATCCTGATTTTGAGTGGTAAAAAACTCGCCGGTGGAGATGTCAGCATAAGCCAAGCCCCAATAATCCTTTGCCACCACCACTGCCGCCAAGAAGTTATTGCGTTTAGCCGGCAGCATTTCATCGTCCGTAATGGTGCCTGGGGTGAGGAGTTTAGTGATGGCCCTTTTCACCATTCGTTTTTCGGCGGCGGCGGTAGCGGAATCTTCCACCTGGTCACATACTACAACAGCGTAGCCCTTTTCCACCAGTTGTCTAGCATAGCGTTCAAGGGCATGGTGTGGTACTCCCGTCATGGCGATTCGCCCCACGTTAACCCCACCCTCCTTGCTAGTGATTACCAATTCCAATTCTCGAGCCACGGTGACAGCGTCTTGGAAAAAGCATTCAAAGAAATCCCCCACTCGGTACAACAGGAGGGCGTTGGGATATTGTTGTTTCACCTCCACATAGTGTTGATACATGGGGCTCAAATCGGCAATATTCACCTGGCGATAGTCATCGTGGGGACAATTTCTTGTGCCTTTGACCACAGACTCTTCTCTCATTCTTGTCCTTTTCCTGGTATTATGGAGAGGGTAAGATTTATTGTAGGACTTCCCCTGCCTGTAGGCGCATACCATTGATGAAGGAGGCGGCGGGTTGTAGTTTTTTGCCGGCCAGTTGTACTTCCAGAATTAGCAGCCAGTCTTTCCCTGTTTGCACTATAAAGCCCTGATTTTTAAGGACTTTCACCACCTCACCTACCTTTTTCTGGGGGAGAGAGAGGGAGGAGAGGTGTTGGTAGGGGGGAGGGAGGGGTGTGTCTTCTGTTAAGGGGAGACTACGGCTAACTTTAAGGGTTTGTCCACGGAAGGTAGTATAACAGTCGGGGGAGAAGGCACGAATCTGGTTGTGGATTTGCAGGGCTGGACGGTGCCAATCTATGAGATAATCTTCATTACGGATAACGGGGGCATAGGTGGCCTTTTCGTTGTCTTGGGGGATGGGGGTAATTTCACCTCTTTCCCACTTATCTAGGGTTTCCAGTAACAAATCTGCCCCCATGAGAGCCAGTTTTTGGGACAATTCCGGATAGGTGGTAAGAAGACTGATGGAAATGGAGGCTTGCAGGAGGATGTCACCGGTGTCTAATCCTTCATCCATCAACATGGTGGTAACACCGGTTTCTGTTTTGCCATCATAAAGACACCATTGAATGGGTGCCGCGCCACGGTATTCTGGTAAGAGGGAGGCATGGACATTAATGCAACCCAGACGGGGCATTTTCAACACTGCGGGGGGGAGGATTTGTCCATAGGCCACCACTACAAACACATCCGCCTGGCTATCTTTTAGTTTTGTCAGGGTTTCCTCATCTTTTCTCAGACGTTTTGGTTGCCAAACGGGTAGGTTATATTGTAGGGCTAATTGCTTGACTGGTGGGGGGGATAGTTTATTCCCCCTTCCCTTTTGTTTGTCAGGCTGGGTTACCACTCCCACCAGGGTATGTTTTCCCGTGTTTATTAGTTTTTCTAGAGCAGGTAGTGCAAATTCGGGGGTGCCAAAAAATACTATTCGCATATTGGTAGCATACTGGTGAATCATATAGCCAAAGAGACAAAAATTATTCTACGGGATAACAAACCCTGGCTTCTTTTGGGGGGATGGGGAGGGAGAGACTTTGATGAAAGTCTTTTTGCACTTTATAACTAAAACGGGGAGACACGTGTTTGATAATTTGTCTTAGCAGTTGGTTGCCTGTTTTCTGAATAACAGAAAGGGGGAATTTGTAGATAAAGGGGGGGAAGGTAATAGTGACAGTCAAATCCAGATGCCAGTTTATACGAGTAATAGTGGCAGGGAGAGAGGAAATGTCATGACGACGGAAGACAGTTTCAATCCCCTTGGCGGCGGCTAGGGGGATAGTTTCCAAATTCATTTCTGCACGATAGTTTATGGCATAGGGGGATGAGGAGGAGTTTTCGTCAGCCACCGAATACATGATATAGTGGTCATTGACAGGGGGAGTTAAAACAACACTCATGGTGGGTTGCAAATAGTAACCTAGGGAGCCATAGTTGCCAATGGTGATGGTGTAACCGTTGTCTCCCAGGGGTGTAGCCTTCATAGGTTGGGCACAACGCACAAACCACTTCTTATGGTTGCGCAGATAATCTCTTACTGTCTCTATGTCACTATACATTTCCATCATCCCCACGAATCTTGTTTGGAATTTTACGGGGATTATACATTCAACCCCATTAGCATTGTCTGTTGCCTCCTCCACCAGGTTACGATTTAGGTTTTCTTCCCCCATTACAACTCTTCTCTCTGTAATTCCTTTTGTAACTTTAAAGTAAATTGCTTAGCCAGGGTGACTAGTTCACTGGGTATTAAGATGACAGTAGTAGTATTATTTTCAGCACCAATTTCCGTGAGGGTTTGTAGTCTTCTCAATTCTAGGGCAATGGGGTTAGAGGCTATGGTTTGACTGGCTTGTTGCAACATCTCGGCAGCTTCCTTTTCGGCAGAGGCCTTGATGAGACGTGCCCGTTTTTCGCGCATTGCCTCCGCTTCTTGTGCCATTGCCCGTTGCATAGACTGAGGGATTTCTACATCCTTCATCTCCACTCTTTCTATTACTATGCCCCAGGGTTCGGTGATTTCGTCCACTATTTCTTGGATTTGAAGGTTAATCTTATCTCGATTTTTGAGGATGTCATCCAGTGCATTCTGCCCCACTACATTTCGTAGGGTGGTCATTGCCGCCTGATAGACAGCAAACTCGTAGTTTTCGATGTTGTTAATGGCCTTTACCGGGTCTAACACTCTGTAGTACAAAACCGCATTTACCTTTACGGTAACACTGTCAGCAGTGATGGTTTCCTGAGATTCAATATCCACGGTTTTAGTGCGGAGGTCAATGGGGGTTCTTTGCTCAACAATAGGTATAATCCAGTATAAACCAGGCCCTCTTATGCCCTTGAGTCGTCCAAAACGGTATACCACCCCCCGCTGATATTCTTTGTCCACTTTCAAAGAAGAGAAGAAAATAACGGCAGCAGCGCCAATTATGCCTAATATCCAATCCATGAAACACCTCCTCGGGAGAAACCGGGAGGGAGTCAATACCCCCGGCTACCTCCCTATTCGAACGCTTCTACCAGTTATTCTAGTGTGATTTTCACTGGGGATACCTTCCAGATCTCGTCGCAATATTCCTTAACAGTGCGATCACTGGAGAATTTACCCATTCTGATGCTATTTAGGATAGACATGGTAGTCCATTTTTCCTTGTCTTTATAGGCGGCGGCTACTTGTTTTTGGCATTCCACATAGGATTGATAGTCAGCCATCAGCATATAGGTATCCTCGTGGAGGAGATGAGCCACCAACGGCTTGAATAACTCCCTGTCACCGTGACTGAAGGTGCCGTCTGCAATACGGTCGATTACCTCTCGTAACTCCTGATTCTGTTCATAATACTGATAGGGGTTATAACCGGAGGCTTTGAGACGGTAAACCTCATCGGCAGTTAAACCAAAGAGGAAGAAGTTTTCATGGCCAGCCTCGTCTCGTATTTCTATGTTAGCACCATCCAGGGTGCCAATAGTGACAGCCCCATTCATAGCAAATTTCATATTACCAGTCCCAGAGGCCTCTTTGCCAGCAGTGGAAATTTGTTCAGATAAATCCGCGGCTGGGTAAATAATTTGTCCCAGGGAGACGTTAAAATTGGGGAGGAAAATAACCTTCAGACGCCCACGCACATCGGGGTCACTGTTTATTACTTCTGCTACACTGTTAATGAGTTTTATAATCAATTTGGCCATGAAGTAGCCTGGGGCAGCCTTGCCGCCGAAAATGAAAGTACGAGGGTGGATGTCTATGCCGGGATTGCGTTTGATGCGGTTATAGAGGGTGATGATATGTAACACCATCAGGTGTTGTCTCTTATACTCATGGATTCTCTTAACCTGCACATCAAAAATAGAGTTAACATCCACCTCTATACCCAATTTCTTGTGGATGTAGTCAGCCAGGCGTATTTTATTCTTATATTTGATTTCCCGCCACTGTTGACGAAACTGCTGGTCATCAACGTATTTTTCTAATTTTCGCATCTGGTTGAGGTCTCTCAACCAACCATCGCCAATCTTGCTGGTAATCAGCTGTGACAGGAGGGGATTACTCAACAACAGCCAGCGTCTAGGGGTTACCCCATTGGTTTTATTGTAGAACTTTTGGGGCCAGAGGAAGGCAAAGGCGCGGAGGGTGTCTTTTTTGAGCAATTCCGTGTGCAAGGCTGCCACCCCATTAATGGCATGACTGCCCACACAGGCTAGATGCGCCATTCTTACCTTTTTGTCTTCTCCCTCTTCAATGAGGGACACATCTCTAACCAATTGCTCATTGCCAGGATACCACGAACGTACCTGTTCTAGGAAGAGATGGTTGATAAGGTAGATGATTTCCATGTGGCGGGGGAGAAGTTTTTGAATGAGGCTTACCGACCATTTTTCTAAAGCCTCTGGCATGAGGGTATGATTGGTGTAGGCAAAGGTTTTCTGGGTAATGTCCCAAGCCTGATTCCAATCCATACCATGTTCATCTACCAATATTCGCATCAACTCGGCGATGGCGATGGCGGGGTGGGTGTCATTGAGTTGGATGGCAAAATGTTCGTGGAAATCATCCAAACGGTTATTATTGCGTAGGTGAAGCCGCACCAAGTCTTGTAGAGAGGCAGAAACGAAGAAGTATTGCTGTGCCAGTCTTAATTCTTTACCTGCCGGGGTGTTATCATTGGGATACAATACCTTGGAGATGGTTTCCGAGTTGATTTTTTCTTCCACCGCCCTGTCATAATTGCCAGCGTTGAAAGCCTCAAAGTTAAATGCCTCACTGGCTTCTGCCTTCCATAGTCTGAGGGGGTTTACGGTATTAGTCTTGTATCCGGGCACTGGTGTATCATGGGGTATGGCAATGACTGTCCTTTCGGGCACCCATGATACTCTTTGTCTCCCCCTACTGTCATAATAGGTTTCTGTATGGCCACCCAATTTTACCTCTACAGTTTCATCGGGGCGGGGAATTTCCCAGGGGTTGCCGAAACGCAACCAGTTGTCGGGCACTTCTGCTTGCCAACCTTCTTTAATCAGCTGGTGGAAGATGCCAAATTCATAACGGATGCCGTAGCCTATGGCCGGAATCTCCAAGGTAGCGAGAGAATCCAAGAAACAAGCCGCAAGTCTGCCTAAACCACCGTTTCCTAAACCCGGATCCGGCTCTTCTTCCAATATTTCCTCCAGGGAGAGTCCTAATTCCTTTAAAACCTGTTCCACCCGTTCATATATGCCCAAGTTTACCAGATTGTTGCCCAAATGTCTACCCATTAAAAATTCCGCCGACAGATAGCATACGATTTTGGTGCGGTTCTTCTTGTAGGTTTCGATGGTTTTGAGGAAACGCTGCAACAACCTGTCCCTTACCGTATATGCTAATGCTACATAGTAATCATAGTTAGTGGCATCTGTAAAACTTACCCCCTGAATGTAAAACAGGTTGTCCAAAAACGCCCGCTTAAGGGTTTCTGGACTCATCCCCGTGCGATCGTCTTCTACCTCTATCCTGGTACACTCTTCTGCCCTTGCTGTATTGCCAAACAATTGCGGTGTCTTTTTGAGCATTTTTTCCTATTTTTCTCTCTTATCTCTTCCCTTTGTTTTATTCTCTCATATTTTCATCTTTTTTTTCTTGTAGATTTATTTCTTTTCTCCCCCTTCTCCTCTCGTACTTTTTTAATTTTCAATTGTAATTTTCTCAGCAAAACCCCAAATAAACTTTATATTTGTTTACACAAGTTATAGTTTTTTTATCATCCCTGACCCAGAGAAGGAAACAAGAGGTAGTGAAAAATTACAAAAAAGGGGGAAAAAGGAGTTAAAACAGGGCGGGGAAAAAGGGGGATTTACGAGGGAACGAACAGGGGGTAAAATAGACAATGAGAAAAAAGAAAAGGGGAGGAAAGATGAATATAGGTAGGATTTTAGCTGTAGCGAGGAATGGTTTTCAGGAAGTGCTAAGGGATAAGATTCTCTACATTGTGGGCTTGTTTGTCATAATTTTAATCCTCGGGGCTATATTGCTACCGCCTATTTCTGTAGGGGCGGATCAAAAAATATTTCTAGATTTGGGGATAAATGCTATTAGTTTAATCGGGGCTATTGTTGCAATTTTTGTAGGCACAGGATTAATCAATAAAGAAATAGAAAAAAAAACAGTATTGGTATTAATACCTAAACCCGTAGCCCGTGCCGAATTTATCATTGGCAAACATCTGGGCCTGTCAGCCGTTATATTTGTATTGTTAAGTACCATGACGGTGTTTTATCTGATACTGCTCAGCACGTTGAAAATCCCCTACAACCTGGGGAGTATTCTTGTAGCCGTCGCCTTTATCCTTTTGGAATTGGCCTTATTGGTGGCCGTCGCCATGACTTTCGGTGTTTTCACCAGTTCCATTCTAGCCACTCTCTTTAGTTTTGGGGTTTATATTATGGGACATTTAAGTAGAGATCTATTACAATTGGGTAAAATCACTGATAATCCTGGAGTAAAGCAAATTACAAGGCTCCTTTATGCCATTGTGCCAGACTTAGAAAGACTAAACCTGAAAAACGGGGCGGTTTACAATATTCTACCTCCCACTGGGGAGTTGTTTAGTGCACTAGTTTATGCCCTCTTATACATTGTTTTCCTTTTGAGTATTACAATACTAATTTTCTCCCGAAGACAATTCTAGATTAAACTATTCTAATGAAAGCTAAAACTATGTCTCACCCTGTTGTATTGGACAAGAGCCTAGTGAATCCAGAAATTGTAGACAACTTCTATGATTTTCTCGTTTTCCCCCTGGAAACAGCCAAGACAGTAGAGGATTTTTGTCGCGCCTGTTTAGAAGTAATCATTCAAAGAGTAGCAGTCAGGGTTTTTATTGTTTTCCGAGTAGAAGAAGGGGATAACATTGTCCGGGAATATGAATTTTATCCCGGGGAAAAGCCTAATATCGTTTCAATTTATAGTACTCTTAAACAAGAAATTCCAGCCAATCAAAACTATGAACAATCCCTCTGTTGGGTCAAAGGGGGTGGCGTTTATCTATTTCCTCTGATTTTTAAAAACCAACTGCTGGGCTATGTATATCTAGAGACAGAAAAAGGGGAAAAAGTGGGCAGTTATTCCCTTAAATTTTTGTCAGGTATATTCAAATTTATCTCCCTATACCTATATCAGGATCGACTAGAGAAGAAGGAGAAGCAACTGGAGGAAAGGGAGAAAACATTGGAGTCTAATTTACGGAAACAGAGCGAATATTTATCCTACATGAATCATGAGTTGAGGACACCCCTAGCAGCAGTAATAGGTTTTTCAAAAATGCTGCAACAGAGGATTTATGGAGATTTAAACCCAAAACAAGCTCAATACGTAGACGCAATATACCAATCAGCCACCTACCTGTTGGAGTTAATCAGTGACTTATTGGACTTGTCTAAGATTGAGGCGAAAAAAGAGGAATTATTCCTAGAAAAAATCTTGGTAAGAGAGTTGTGCGAGGCGAGTTTATCCCTGGTAAAAACCAAGGCAGAGGAACAAAATCTGGAGTTAAAATTAGAGATAGATGAAGACATAGTATACTGTGAGGGAGATCAACGCCGTCTGAAACAGATACTAGTAAATCTACTGTCCAATGCGGTAAAATTCACGGAAGAGGGCTCAGTAACCCTAAGGGTAACCAGGGAGGGGGATTGGCTGTTGTTTAAGGTAATAGACACGGGGATTGGCATAGACGAGGAGTCACAAAAAAAATTGTTTCAGCCTTTTGTGCAGTTAAAGACACCCCTTCATAAGAAACATAGAGGGAGTGGTTTGGGATTAGTTATTTCCCGGGGGTTGGCGAGACTACATGGGGGGGATATTACTCTTATCTCAGAGGAGGGAAAGGGGAGTTGTTTTACCGTTTGGTTACCTTTAAATCCCCAAGAGAATTCCCAAAAACAGGAGAAACAAGACAATGACTATTAGACTGGCAGTGACAATGGGGGATGTAGCAGGGATAGGGGGAGAGGTGATTTTAAAAGCCTTAGGGAAGCTGACAATACCATCTGATGTCCAGATTACTATAATTGGGTCTAAGGCCTGCCTAAGGAAGACTTATACTCATCTGCAGAGTATTATCGATGCCCCACTGGCAAACCCAGATTGTCTGGAGGTGTTGGATATAGATTGCCCCTATGATTTTATCTGGGGAGAGGGAAGCAAGGCAACGGGAAGAGCAAGTTTTCTTTACCTGAAAGAGGCTATTGAGTTGACGAGAAAGGGGGAATTTGACGGGATTGTAACAGCACCTATTGCTAAGTATTGGTGGCAGGAGGCGGGTATAAATTATCCAGGACAAACAGAGGTATTGGGGGAGATGGCTGGGGTGGGAAAATACGGAATGATGTTTGTGGCTAAATCTCCCTACACCGGCTGGATTTTACGCACTCTTTTAGCCACCACCCATATTCCCCTAAAAATGGTAGCTGATACCCTCACGCCGCAGTTAATGGATGAAAAACTGTCTTTACTGGTGGAAAGCCTGGAGAAGGATTTTAATGTAAGTAACCCCCATATTGCCGTTGCCGGTTTGAATCCTCATAGTGGGGAGGATGGGAAAATAGGGTGGGAGGAAAAACAATGGCTTTCCGACTGGCTAGAAAAGGCAAAAGCCCAATATCCCCATGTGGTTTTTTCCGGCTTAATCCCTCCTGACACCATGTGGGTGAAACCTACACAGGCATGGTTTCTGGATGGTAGCATTGCCACCCCTTCTGCCTTCCTGGCATTGTATCATGATCAGGGTTTAATTCCCGTCAAGGCTATGGCCTTCTTTGAGGCGGTAAACACTACAATAGGATTACCGTTTGTAAGAACCTCACCAGATCATGGTACAGCCTTTGACATTGCGGGGAAAGGGATAGCAGAGGCAAAAAGCATGATAGCCGCCATAGAATGGGCGCTAGAATTATGTCGTAATCGAAAAAAATTACAGGTCAAAGGCGGTTGATGTCCTTATTGGAGCCAATAACTACCATATAATGGCCTTTGGTAAGGACATATTGAGGGGGGGGGTTGATAGTGAGTTTTTCTTCATTGCCTACTGCCAAAACATTTAACCCATAACGGGTGCGTAATTTAATCTCAGCCAGGGTTTTGCCGTCAAATTCTTCTGGCACTTGGATTTCTACTATACTATGATCTGGGTCTAGTTCAAATCGGTCTAAAATGCCCGGTTTAGTGAGGGTATAAGCCAATTCCCTACCGGCGTCGTATTCGGGGTATACTACCAAGTCAGCACCCACTTTTTTAAGGAGTTTGCCATGGGTTTCGGATGACGCCTTAGCCACCACATATTTTACCCCCCCTTCTTTGAGATTAAGGGTAGTAACGATGCTTTCTTCCAGATAGTTACCGATGGCGACAATAACGGTGTCTAATTCAAAAATGCCAGCTTCCTTGAGGGCGCTAACTTCTGTAGAATCTAAACGGATGGCACTAGTAGCAATTTTATCTGTTAAGGCTTGGGCAACTAGTTTTTCCTCCACATCGGCGCCCAAAACCTCATAACCCATATTGTAGAGGGTTTGACAGACTGCCCTCCCAAATCTGCCTAAGCCGATAACGGCAAATTGACGGGTGTCTTTTCTGAGGTTTTGGAGAAACTTTATCCCCCCCAAATCTAGGTTAAAAAAGCTTTTGGGGTGAGCAGGATTATTTTTGTCCACCATGGTAGTTTAACCTACTAATAGATTTTCTTGGGGATACTCGATGCGACTTGGACGAGTTTCACCAATGATAGCCGCCATAAACAGTAAAACTCCTACTCGTCCTAGATACATGGTAAATATTAGAGCCATTTTTGCCAACTGGGGCAACTGAGGGGTAATTCCCGTAGACAATCCCACAGTGGCAAAGGCGGAGACTACTTCAAATAGAATTGCCAGGAATTCGTGTTTCCCATCCAGAAGGGATATAATGAGGGTTATAACCACCACTGTCATGGCAGAACCGAAGACCACTGCCATTGCCTTTAAAATTAGGGATACGGGCACTTCTCTTTTAAACATTATTACCTGTTCTTGTCCTTGTAGTACCGCCTTTGTACTGCTGTATAGAATTCTAATAGTTGTAGTTTTGATTCCTCCACCCGTACCACTGGGGCTAGCGCCAATAAACATCAAACAGATAGTAACAAACAAGCCGGAAGAAGTCATGGCGGCTATGTCGATGGAGTTAAACCCGGCAGTGCGACTGGTGACCGATTGGAACCAGGCTAGCATAATTTGTTCCTTAAAAGGGTGTGGGGCTAGGGTAGAAGGGTTGTTGACTTCTGTCAAATAGACGGCGATGGTGCCCAACACCAATAGCACTGCCGTAGTACTGGTTACTACCTTAAAATTGAGGGAAAATTCATGGACGGGTTTATTGTTGCGGAGGATGTCTACTAGCCAGAAACAGACTTCGATGATTACCTGATAACCTATACCCCCTAAGATTATCAGACTGGTGATAATCAGATTAACTGGCAGGGAAGTCTGGTATCTCATGAGGCTGTCGGGGAAGAGACTAAAGCCGGCGTTATTCCAGGCGCTTACAGAATGGAATACAGCCAGCCATATTCCCCGAAATAGGCCATAGTCTGCGGCAAAGGTGGGAAAAAGGAGGATGGTGGCCACCAATTCCAAGATGAAGGTGGTGACAATGATAGATATCACCAGATTGCGGCTGCCTTGAAGAAAGGGACGGTCAAAGGACTCTTTTATGGCTATTTTTTGTCTAAAATCGAACTTTTTGCCAATTAAGAGTATTAAAAAAGTGGTGGTGGTCATGTAGCCCAATCCCCCTATTTGGATCAACAGGAGGATTACCAACTCCCCCAAGAAGGAAAAATAAGTGCCAGTGTCTGTTACTGTCAAGCCGGTTACACATACTGCGGAGGTGGAGGTGAAAAGAGCCGTCAGCAAATCCCCCCACTCTCCTGTTTCCGTACACCAAGGGAGGGTTAGCAGAAAGGTGCCAATGGCAATGACGGCTACGAAGCCAAGACAAATACTTCGGGCTATTGTCATTGTGAGGATAAGGCTTTTAATACGGCTTGGTGTATGCTACCGCAGGAGGCAACTATACCTCGATTATTAATCATCTTAGGGGAGGAGAAGAAATCAAGGGGTTTGCCAAACATGTCCGTGACAATCCCACCAGCTTGTTCCACAATGATAGCACCTGCGGCATGATCCCAAATATTCTCCCGGTAGTCTGGATATTTGGGGGAAGGGAGACGGAGATACAAGGCTGCCCTTCCGGAAGCCACAATGCCGTATTTGGCCTGGGAGTCTACTTTTAGGGAGGGGTTAGTAATACCTACTGCCCTAGCAATGGCATTTTGTCTTTCTGAGTCGCCGTGACTGGATTCTACACTTTCCACCAGGCGGAAATACTCCCCCGTTTGACTGTCAACCACTTGTAGTCTAACAGCCTCTTCTCCCGTCAGGGGCATCCTATAACTCCCTTCATCCCTTACAGCCACAAACAGGGTGCCATCCCACAAGGCGGGACATCCTAATATTCCTAATTTTACCTCTCCCCCTTCAATCAGTGCCAAGGCGATAGCATATTGGTCTTGACGGAGGAATCCCTTTGTGCCATCAATGGGATCTAGGGTCCAAAAACGCTCCCCCACAGTGCCATTGCCGTAGTCAATCCAGTCTAACACCTCGTCAGCGGTAGCAGAGGGGATAATCTCTTGCACGTATCTAGTCACCTGGCTAAGAATCTCAGTGGCTCCTGGTTGACGTAGCTGCTGGGCACATTCTTCTGCTACAATGGGGTCATCGGGAAAGGCCTCTCTTATGGCTTTACATATGATGGCTTGTGAGCCGAAATCTGCTACGGTCACTGGGCTTTTGTCTTCTTTTGCCAAGGCTGGTGGTATAGCTGCCCTAACCTTCTCGCACAGTCGGGAGGCTTGACGCACTGCGGCGATGGCAATTTCTTTTTCTTTCTGGTACATATAAAGACGGGAAATGGTCTCCAGGGCATAAGATTTTATCGATTATTGGAATTTTATAGCAGAAAGGTCATGATATAATCTGACAGGGAAAGAGGCAGTGGATGAGAAGTTGATGTCAGAGGTTACAGAGGCGGTTAGAAGACTTTATAACACATATCCCTTCCCACCAGATCCCCTATTAGACGAACCCCCTGCTGGTTATAATTGGCGTTGGCACTATCAGGCGGCTTATAATTTCTGTACTGGCATCAAGCCCAAAAAAAGGGAGAAAATTCGCATTTTAGATGCGGGTTGTGGTACAGGTTCGGGGACAGAGTATTTAATACTACACAACCCCAAGGCTGACATAGTAGCAATAGATATTAGTGAGAAAGCCTTAGAGATTGCCCAAAGGCGACTAGAAAAGTCGGGAATTCTCAAGGAATTTCAGGGGAGTATTATCTTCAAACAGTTGCCTGTGGAGTCGGTTAGCCAGTTGGAGGGGGAGTTTGATTTTATCAACTGTGTTGGCGTATTACATCATTTACCCCAGCCGGAGGTTGGGTTAAAGGCATTAGCTTCAAAATTGGCTCCAGGTGGAATTTTCCATATTTTTGTGTATGGGGAGTTAGGCAGATGGGAAATCAGGTTGATGCAACAGGCCATTGCCCTGTTAAATGATAAAAAAGACGACTACAAGGAGGGGGTAAGGATAGGGAGGAAAATATTTGCCGCCTTGCCGGAAAACAATCGTTTGGTGAGGAGGGAAAGGGAGCGTTGGGCGTGGGAAAATCAAAGGGATGAGTGTTTTGCCGATATGTATGTCCACCCCCAAGAGATAGACTTTAACATCAATACCCTTTTTGATTTTATCAACAGCTCAGGTTTAGAATTTGTGGGCTTTTCCAACCCCCAGGTATGGCAACTAGAGCGTTTGCTGGGTAAAGATGAAGAACTAATGAAAAAGGCGTACTCCTTAACAGAAAAAGAACGTTACCGTTTGATAGAATTGCTAGATCCAGAAACCATTACCCATTACGAGTTTTTTCTAGCCAAACCGCCATTACCCCGATATGACTGGCAAGACGACGACCTGTTGGCAAAAGCCATCCCCCAATTGAATCCCTGTATGTTTGGCTGGGAGAGTAAAAACCTGTTAGACTACCAATTTCAACCCGTTACCCTTGACGACAACGAGTTTGCCTTTATGAAACTCTGTAGCCTGAATCCCGACAAACAATTTACAGTAAGGGACATCTTATCTCGGGTATCCTTAAACCTATCACAAGTGCGTTCTCTGGTCAAGAGGCAGTTAGTGATGTTAAGTCTGCCCTAGCCAAACAGACGTTTTTTGCCGTCGGGGAAGATGGTATTCCAGTTGGTTACGGCTTGTGCCAATTGTTCCTCGGTGACTGTAGCGCCCGTAAGGTCGGCACCACAGAGGTTAGCGCCCATGAGATTTGCCCCCTCCAAATTGGCCTTTCGCAGGTCAGCCTCCCGCAAATCCGCCTCTTGTAGGTCGGCTTTAAGAAAATGCCCATATTTGAGACGGGCCTTGTAGAAATTGGCGCCCTTTAGGTCAGCAGCGTAAAAATTAGCCCTTTTCAGGTTGCTTCCTTCAAAGTTGACCCCTTGCAGCTGACAGTGGTGGAAATTGATTCCCGGTATTTCTTGTCCGGAGAAGTCAAACCCGTTTAAATTCTGACCACTAAAGTCCCTTTTACCCCTGCCATAACTGAGAAGGATAGTCTCCACTGTGACCGGAAGGGCAACCAGATGGCCGGTTTTCCCCTGACGGGATTTTCTCGCCCTAATAGCCTTGGCCAAACGGGCAGTGGGGGAAGCATAACTAGCATCAGAGGAGGAGTCATCGGCGGTGAAAGTGGCTTGAGGGAGGGGAGATTGAATCAACAATCCCTGTTTCAATTCCCCCTCTGCAGAAATCAATTCTAGATCCTTCAACACCTCTTCTGCTGACTTGTAGCGGTTGCGTACATCCACCTCCAACATTCGGGATAAAATAGTCTCCAAACCCTTGCTGATGTTAACAGACTCTCGCCACGCCAACTCCCCTGTATTTTCATTTACTGGAAATTCCTTAGGCGATTTTCCCGTCAACAAGTACAAACAGGTAGCGCCAAGGGCATAAATGTCGCTAGAATAGAAGGGGCGCATGGCCAACTGTTCAGGGGGTGCATAACCCATAGTTCCCACAGCAAACTGGGTAAGGGCGGTTTTGCCGTGGTATTTCGCCGCCAACTGGCTATTGACCTCATCCTTGACTGCCCCGAAATCAATGAGTACTAGTCTACCGTCTTGTTCTCTCCGGATAATATTAGCCGGTTTGATGTCGCGATGAATAATTTTTTGGGAGTGGACATATTTAAGCACCCGTAAAATCTCCTCCAGAAATTCCTTGAGCTTTTTCTCAGTAAAAACACCGTTTTTCTTAACTTCCTGTTGGAGATTATCCCCTTTAACCCAGGTTTGTACCAGGTAAAAGCGCCTATCTTGTTCAAAATAGTCCAAAAGACGGGGTATTTGGGGATGGTCTAACTTTCCCAGGGTTTTGGCCTCTCTGGCGAACAATTCCAGTGCCATTTCAAAATCCTCTTTGTCATCCGCAGGCACTTTCAATTGTTTAACCACACAGAGGGGGTTGCCAGGGAGAGACAAATCCACACAAAGGAAAGTGGAGCCGAAGCCGCCCTTGCCGATTTTCTTGACAGCACGATAACGACCCCTTAAAATAAGCTCAGAGCCACATGCCTGACAGTATTTCAGATTTGGGGGATTTTGGGGAGAGGGGCAGTCGGGGTTGAAGCAATAGCTCAGAATCATTCGGCTCTTTACATCTCCATCCACAATAAGTATAACGATTTTAAACAGGGACAGTTCCCCGTGTTTTCCACGAAAACCCCACAAAAAACAAAAAGAAAAAAAAAAGGGCTAACTAAGCCCTCCTTGACTAACCCTGTTAGCAAAACACTTTATAGTCACCTAGAAGACGGCACTACTTAACCACCAGTTTGACGTTGGCATTTTGTAGGCCGCGCTGTTTAACCTCTTTCAGGGTCTTGTTAACAGCATATTTTTGGTTGATGGAGTTGATGAGTTCAGTTTGATTGTGTTTCTTGGCAACACCCCACAGATCGGCGATGAGGTCAAAAGTGCCATCGGCATTCCGAGACCATCCCAGGTCGTATTCCCCTTCCAAAACGGCCACAATGTCAGCACGAATTCTCTGATTGTTGTAGCCGCGGACATCGGCGTTGAGCTTAACAGTCAGGCCAAGGTCCTTGAGGGAGTTGATGAGAACTTCAGCGTCGGTTATTTTTGTACGGAGTGTGCTAAAATGGGACATGGGACTTCCTCCTATTCTCTAACGACAACAAACAATTAACTAAAGGACAAGTAGAACTGTTAGCACGGGGCTAACCTTTCTCTATAACAGAGAAAGCCTGTCAAAACTCCATCCGCTGGTACTCAGCGATGGAGGCTGAAGCAGGTCGGGCCCTTTGTCTGGCCCAGTCTCGTAGCGCGGTGACCTGTTCAGTCATAGTACGGGACAGAGGGAGAGTGGACTTGATAGCGGCGATGATGTCCAGCTGGTTAAACTCTCTCCCCTGGGCGAAGGCCTCATACATGGCCGCCACTATCGCCTGCTCAATCTCTGCCCCGGAGAAACCTTCGGAAACCTTTGCCAACTCCTCCAGGTCGAAGCGACTGATGTCACGGCGTCTTTTCCTGAGGTGAATTCTGAAGATTGCCTCTCTTTCTAGGGGGGTAGGCAAATCCACGAAGAAGATCTCGTCAAAGCGGCCCTTTCGCAGGAACTCCCCCGGCAGCCTGTCAACCCGGTTAGCAGTGGCCATGACGAACACCGGCGAGCGTTTCTCCTGCATCCAGGTAAGGAAGGAACCAAAAATTCGACTAGAAGTACCCCCGTCCGAGTCACTCGAGCCAGCACCCCCCGCGAAAGCCTTGTCCAACTCGTCTATAAACAGGATAGCAGGGGAGATAGACTCGGCAGTCTTCAGGGCACTCCTCAGATTAGCCTCTGACTTCCCCACCATGGAGCCGTCGTAAACCCTGCCCATATCCAACCGCAACAGAGGCAATCCCCAGAGTTTAGAGGTGGTCTTAGCAATAAGGGACTTACCGCACCCTGGGACACCTAGAATCAACATCCCCTTCGGCTGAGGCAGGCCGTACTCTCTGGCCTTGTCGCTGAAGGCTTCGGCCCTTTGAGTCAACCACCGCTTCAGCTCCTCCAATCCCCCCACCTCGTCTATGGTCTCGTCTTCCTCCAGGTATTCGAGAATGCCATTGCGGCGGATGAGTTGCTTTTTCTCGGACAAGACAATTTCCACTTCTTCCTCGCTCAGTCTGCCCGACTGGACAATTGCCTTGCGGTATACCTTTTCCGCCTCGTCCAGGGTCAGTCCCAAAGCCGCCCTTACCAGCTTCTCCCTCACCTCCGGAGATGGTGGCCTTACTCTGCCCTTTCTGACTACCCCTTCCAGAACTCCATCTAGCTCTCCTGCTTCTGGCAGGGGGAAGTCCAACACCACCAGATCCTTTTCCAGTTCCGGGGGAGTTTTCTGATAGGGTGACATTAGGATCATGATTTTTTCTGTCCCCTTGAAACTAGCTATGGCATCTCGAAGCCAACGGGTTACGGTGGGGGACTCCAGGAAGGGATGTAAGTCCTTGAATATGTAGATCCCCGGTTCTTTTTGTCTTACCACCCACTCGATGGCCGCCTCTGGGGAGATGGTATTGTGTTGCCCCGACACCCGTTCACTATTGCCCCATTCCACTATGCCACGGGTCACCGTCCACAGGTAGATCCTCGGCCTTGTCTTGCCCTCTGCCGTCCTTGCCACTATTTCGGCAATTGCCTGTTGGGCGCGCTCCTCCTCCGATGTGATCAAGTATATGAGGGGATACTGGGCTCTTATCAGGATGCTCAACTCTTCTTTCATGGGCCTTTCCTCAACAGTAGTCGGCAGTGAGTGGTACAAAAGACGGTGGTCGCGGCTTGACTTCTATCTAACAGGGCAGCAACTGTCCTGAGGCGTTTGGGGCAACGGTGTTGGTCTTTTCTTCTAACAGTGGCAGTTCTTCTTCCACCACGGTAGGCTGACTCTTTAGGGACACCATCTTGCCATCTCGCAGTACCATGGCGGCGTTACATTCGGGACATATGTGCACTTGGTGCGTCCTGCCATATCCCGCCTCCACCTCTTCTACCACTTCCGGGTGTCCTAGGTAGAAGCCTATGGCTTTTTCCACCAAGGCAGACATGGAGTCCCCTTCTATCGCCGCCCTTATTTTCAGTTGGCGATGTAACGAAGGTGGGAGATAGAGAGTTACTTTTTGCTTTTCTTGCATATTTGCTGTTTGCTCTGCCCAGGTGCGATGTCTCTAATTTAACCTTTTTTTTCCTCCCTGTCAAGACGTTTTCCCATTTTTATGGCTTTTTCGTAACAATTCTTTACATTTTAGCCAGAGACTGTCACTCCGCCACCACAGTAGCAGGGGTGGCAAGAGGGAGCCAACCCGGCCATTGACGGTTATTTGATACAATAAGGGCAAAACCCGGACTCTTGCGGGGAAAGTGGCGGGCTTGTATTAGTAATACTCCTGGTGCTTCTTGTATCTTTCTGACAAGGGCAAAGGCAGGGGGTGTGGGTGTCGGGAAGTAGAGGAGAAACAAACATAGACCCTAGTAGCAGTATGCTAGGGACTAGCCAGTATAACACACCGGCCTGCGGCCTCTGGGGTGACTATGGGGGCATTCGCGAACCCTGCCGTGGTATACTCTTCTTCACTTATGGGCTTTTTACCAAACTCAATGATAAAGGGGGATTTAAGGGAGTAGGTGAAGGCAGTGGCTTTTAGGAAGGAGGGGGATACTAGTGACAAGGAGAGGATTATAGAAGTGACAGTGGTTAGAAGTCCTATCCCTATTGCAACGACACACCAATCCCCCGACAGTGGAACGGTCAATTACAATAATAGTTCAGACGTTCTTTGAGGGAGATTAATCGGATGTTAAAAAACCTGCCACCGCTGACAGAGGAGACCATTTGGGGCATTCTGAAGGAAGAGATAGACGACGAGACGGTGAATCAACTGGCCTGGTATTATTTGGGGTATCGTTATGACGAGACAACGGGGAAATGGGATACCAGTTTGGTAGAAGAAAGTTGGCAAAAAGAATACCCCAACCCACCAGATTTTATAGCTAATCGTCCCCCCGTGGTCAAGTTGACTCGCTCAATTCCCCCCGAAAAGAAGCAACTGTTAAAGGAAAAATTAGGTTTCAAAGGCTATAAGATTGGGGAATTCACCCCCCGAGATGCTAGACGTGCTACCATTGCTAACTGGTTACTGGGTTTGATTAGCTGAGACTGACTGTCCGAGAATCAGAGAGTTTCAATACATGCTGTAAATCATAGGGGAAAGGTTTTTTGACAGGCTGATAGTCTTTGGGATGGGGTTTACCGTGACGCAATACGGCATTTACCAAGAAACAGGGTTTATCACTGAGATTGATGGCGCCATGGGGGATTTTCGGCGGAATTATTACCACCTGAGGCCTGTCCTCCCTTAAGTGTATGTACTCGTAACGTCTGTTGTGCAATATCACCAATACAAAACTTCCCCTCACCACCAACAGCTGATCGGTCTGAAAACGGTGTACAAACAAATCATCCACACTGTGGGGGGGAATTTGTACTAGCATGGTTTCGTGACTGGACTGGGGGGTATAAAAGTACGACATACCCCCCTGTATAGACTCCAGTTGGCGGATTACTACGCCGCTGCCTTTGATACCCATTGTCTCTGCCCTTCCTTTGTGATTGTAACCTTCCCCTAGTCTAGCTCAACAATTTGTAAAAAAATGTTGCTGATTTGACGAAAAATTCCCCTTTTGTGGTAGGGCCAAGGGCATATAATAATCCACCGAGTTGATGGGGAAACAAGTTGCGCTCCATCCGAAAGAATGAGAAGATAAACAGTTAACAGTTAACAGTAGAAACAAACTGACTATGGTAGTTGCAAGCCAGTCTATTGAACAGTTGTGCATTAACGCCATTCGTTTTCTCTCCATAGACGCGGTAGAGAAGGCTAAATCCGGACACCCAGGCCTACCGATGGGGGCGGCGCCCATGGCCTTTGTATTGTGGGATCGTTTCCTGCGCTTTAACCCCAAAAACCCTAATTGGTTCAACCGTGACCGTTTTGTGCTGTCAGCGGGACATGGCTCCATGTTACTATACTCCCTGTTACATCTATACGGTTACGACAGTGTTACCATAGAGGACATCAAGCAGTTCCGGCAGTGGAAGTCAAAAACCCCAGGACACCCGGAAAACTTCATGACACCAGGGGTGGAGGTTACCACTGGACCGTTAGGGCAGGGAATTGCTAATGCAGTAGGATTGGCTTTGGCAGAAGCCCACCTAGCCGCCAGATACAACAAACCAGACTGCAAAATTGTAGACCACTACACTTATGTTCTCCTGGGGGACGGTTGTAACATGGAAGGTATCTCTGGCGAGGCGGCCTCCCTCGCCGGCCACTGGGGGTTAGGTAAGTTAATAGCTCTTTACGACGACAACCATATTTCCATCGATGGCTCTACAGATATAGCCTTCACAGAGGATGTATGTAAGCGGTTTGAGGCCTATGGATGGCATGTACAACATGTACCAGACGGAAATACAGATTTGGAAGGCATTGCCAGAGCCATAGAAAATGCTAAGGCAGTCACCGATAGACCCTCCCTCATCAAGATTACAACTACCATAGGCTATGGTTCCCCCAACAAGGCTAACACAGCAGGGGTTCATGGTGCGCCCCTAGGTGCAGATGAAGTAGCCCTTACCCGCAAGAATCTAGGTTGGGATTACGAGCCTTTTGTGGTACCTGAGGATGTGTATAATCACTGCCGCAAAGCCATTGAAAGAGGAGCCCGTCTCCAGGCAGAGTGGGAAGAAACCTTTGCCACCTACAAGGCCAAATACCCAGCCGAAGCAGAGGAGTTTGAGAATATCCTTAATGGCAAATTGCCCGACAACTGGGCCGACTGTCTACCTCGTTATACCCCTGAAGATAAACCCGTTGCTACCCGTAAACACTCAGAAATCTGCCTAAATGCCATTGCCAAGGTATTACCCCAACTAATCGGCGGCTCAGCAGATTTAACCCACTCCAACCTCACAGAGATTCACCATGAAGGCGATTTCCAAAAGGGCGCCTACCACAACCGCAATATCCACTTTGGCGTTAGAGAGCATGCCATGGGGGCTATTTGTAACGGCATTGCACTACACCGTAGCGGTCTTATTCCCTATGGAGCTACATTTTTAGTATTCACAGATTACATGAGAAATGCCATCCGGCTGTCAGCCCTATCACAAGCCCATGTAATATGGGTGATGACTCATGATTCCATCGCCCTGGGAGAAGATGGCCCTACCCACCAACCCGTCGAGCATTTGATGTCTTTGCGTCTGATACCCGATTTGTACGTATTCCGCCCCGCCGACGGCAATGAGACTTCTGGCGCCTATAAGGTGGCTATTGAAACCAGAAACAGGCCCTCCCTCTTAGCCTTGAGTCGTCAGAATGTGCCCAATTTGCCGGGCACTTCCATAGAAGGGGTAGCCAGAGGCGCCTATGTCCTCTCCGGTGGGGAAGAAACCCCCGATATTATACTAATAGGCACTGGCAGTGAGGTAGCTTTGTGTGTGGGGGCGGCCGACAAGTTAAGGGCAGAAGGCGTAAAGGTAAGGGTCGTATCTATGCCCTGTATTGAGCTTTTTGAAGCCCAAGACGAAGAGTACAAAGAGTCCGTATTGCCCAAGGCCGTGAGAAAACGAGTATCTGTAGAAGCCGGCGTCACCTGGGGATGGGAGCGTTATATTGGGGATGAAGGTATTGCCATTGGCATCGACTGCTTTGGCGTTTCCGCGCCAGGTAATGTGGTGATGGCAAAATTCGGTTTCACGGTGGATAATGTCTATGCCAAGGCTAAATCCCTTTTAGGCTAAGATGCCAGAGGCCCCCTTTTAAGGGGGCGTTTTTTTGCTACTTGTAGTCACTATTTCCCCTCTTTCTGAGATTCTAGATAACAGACGGCGCGGAACTTCAGTGCCATAAGATTGTCATAGAGGGGATTCAATTTACACAGGGGTGGAATTTTCAATATGGTGCGATTAAAACACCTAATTTCTCGGGCAAAAGGACACTGAGAGGGGATTAGTTCGTCGATTATCCTAGCAGTTTTCTCATCTTTAATCTCGATACTATCTATCCATTTCTTCAGTGGTGATAAAGGGTCAAAACACCTAATTCTTCTGCCTATATCCCGCAAAAAACCTCTATTTACTATGTTTAAATCATCGGAACCTGGGCAGTTTTGAAGTACTATTTCCGAGAAGAGATAATCTGTGATTCCCATGAGGAAAATCTCCCTTATTCAAGGTTTTGAGACAAAACCCCCTTCCGCCTGTCCTCACTCCCACCCTTTCCCAGGGGGATTTTTGTCTCCAACTTTTATTATATAACTCGTATAGAAAATGATAGCAATTTTTTATTCGGTTTTCACGCCAAAAAAAGGAAATACTACCCTACATTTACATATAAGGTTTTGCCTGTTGCTTAATCTGACAACTGAATTGTCTTAGTGATATTTTGGCAGGGGAAAACAGATGGATGGTTTTCTTAACCTCAATAAGCCGGCAAATTTCACCTCCCACGACTGTGTGGCTAAACTGAGAAAAATCCTTAATACCAGGAAAATAGGACATGGTGGTACTTTAGATCCTTGTGCCACAGGCGTACTACCCATTGCTGTCGGCAAGGCAACTCGTCTGTTACAGTTTCTACCAACAAAAAAAGCCTACATCGCTACTATCAGACTCGGGTTGGTTACCACTACTGACGATTTAGAGGGGGAGGTGATAAAAAATGCAGCCACTGTCCATGTTACTTTGGAGGAAATTCAATCATGTCTAAGGGATTTTATTGGTGTTATTCGGCAAAAACCCCCCGTTTTTAGTGCCATCAAGAAAGGCGGCGAAAAGTTGTACAATTTAGCCCGTAAGGGGATAGAAGTGGAGGCCCCCGTCAGGGAGGTTTTTATTGAGTCAATTGAGATTTTAGGTTGGCGGCAGGAGGAAGCTGAATTGGATTTGAACATAGTATGTGACTCTGGTACATATATAAGGTCTATTGCCAGGGATTTGGGAGAAAAACTAGGCTGTGGTGGAACTTTAGCAGGTTTAAAAAGGACACTTAGCTGTGGCATGATAATAGAAAACAGCCTTACGTTAGAGGAAATAACTGAGCAAAAAAAACAAGGCATCTTGAAGTTGATAGAAATAGATAAGCCCCTGGATAATCTCCCTGCTATTTATTTGAAAAAACAAGAAGGTGAAAGGTGGTTAAAAGGGCAAAAACTAGAGATGGAGATAGAAACAGAGAAAAGTGGGAAAATCTTCCGCACCTATAATCATCAGCGACAATTTATAGGTATTAGTGAAATGGTAAAAGAAAACCCCCCCGTTATCAAACCAAAAGTAGTAATTGGCTAGTAATTGGCTAGTTATCATCCCTCTTTTCGGAGATGATTCTGCCAAAAATGAGGTCCACTTTAACCTCTCTTCTGATACCATCACGATAGGCTTTTATTTCCCACAAACCGTCTTCATATTCCATCTCGACAATGGGGGAATAACCTCGACTTTCCAGCAAATGCAAAATTTCTACCGCCGCCTTGGTATTACCCCGACGTCTATAGGTATGATAATCATCGTCATCGGAAGATGCCTTTACAGCTAAATTAGGGAAGAAAAGGGTGGCTAATATGAAAAATAGGGTTATCCTGATGGTTTGTTTAAACATAGGCTTCTAGGAAAAGGGGGATGCGGGGGTAGACGGGTAATATCAAAATAGGGTTTCTGGAATTAGGTGGTTTCGTCAGCCTGTTTTGCCAATAGTTGTTGTCTACATTTTTCTGCCTCCTCTAGATAACCGCCTTTCTCGTAGTATTTGATGGCAGTTTCTAAGTCATCCATTTTGAGACAGGCTAAGGCAGCTTTCTCCCAACGAGACAAAAACTGCCAAAGTTGTGCAGCCTCTTCCCATTTTTCCTGATACTCGCAGACTTCGGCTAGTTTTTGCCAATTGTTGAGGTGTCGCCAACACTCTTCTGCTTTTTGCCAATCTTGACACTTTTCAAAACAAATGGCAGCCTTTTCCACATTCCCGGCAGATAACCAGGCTTTACCGGCTTCTTGCCATTTTTGCTGATATTCACACACTAAAGCTAATCTATCCCATTTCCATAATTTGCGCCAACACTGTTGTGCCTTCTCCCAGTCTTGGCATTTTTCAAAACAAATGGCGGCTTTTTCGGTTTCCCCCGCTTTCAAATAGTTACTGGCGGCTTTATCCCATCTTTCTAGTTTCTCATAGGCCTGGGCACTCTTGTCCCAAATTTCAGCTAACTCCCAGTATTTAGCCGCCCTTTCCCAATCCTCACACTGTTGATAACACAAGGCAGCCTTCTCCCACTGTTTCAGTCTTAACCAGTCACAGGCTGCTTTTTGCCATTTCCCCTGGCGTTGTGCGGCAACTCCCATCCTATCCCAATTCTCCATTCTATACCAACATTCTTCTGCCTGTCGCCAATGTCCCCCTTCTTCATAACAGATAGCCGCCTTTTCCAGATTGCCTATTTTTTCCCAGGCTTTCCCAGCGTTTTCCCATTCTTTTAATTCCTCCCAAATGGCAGCGGCTTCCTCCCATTTTTCCTGTTTTTGCAAACAGACAGCCAAATTGTCCATTTTGTTGATTTTCCGCCAACACTGTGCCGCTTTCTCCCAGTTTTCCCCTGCTTCATAACAAATAGCTGCTTTTTCTATTTGGTCTATTTTTTCCCAGGCTGCAGCAGCTTTTTGCCATTCTCCCAAGTTTTCCCAACTTTCGGCTGCCTCTTGCCATTTTCCTTGTTTTTCGCAGGCGATAATAATTCTAGTCCAATTTTTCGTCTGTAACCAGGCTTTTTCCGCCTTATCCCAGGCAGAAGCGCGTTCGTAACACAATGCCTGTAATTCATAGGGGTTGGTGTTATTCCAAGCTTCTGCGGCTTCTAACCATTTTTCCTGTTGTTGCAGACAAATGGCTACGAATCCCCAGTATCCTAATTCCCGCCATAGATTTTCTGCAGCTTGCCACTGATTGCCCTTTTGATAACAGAAGGCTGCCCTTTCTTTTTCCCCCAATTTTAGCCAAGTTTCGGCGGCAAAGGTCCAACTTTCTTGGTATTCGTAGGATAATGCTAATTGTTGCCAGTTACCTAATTCATACCAGCATTTTTGAGCTTCTGTCCATTTTTTTGCCTTTTGCCAACAAATTGCAGCCTTTGCCATATCGCCATGTTTTTGCCAACAGTTGCCAGCCTTTTCCCACTGTTGTAATTCTTCCCAAATGGCTGCCACTTTATCCCATTTATTTAACTTTGTCCACATTCTAACAGCCAGATTTATTTGGCCGTTTTGACGATAATATTCCTCCGCAATTTGGTAGTATTTGGTAGCCCTTTCTTCCAAATCTCTTTGTTTACATTCATCCCCGGCCAATTCCCACTGGTTTTCCTTTTCAAGGCATCTTAATTTCCCCTCAAAGTCTCCAGATTTTTCATAACAAAACTTGGCCAAGTTCAAGTCTTGGATTAACTCAAAATACTCCCCTCTTCTTTGCCATTCTTCCTTATCTAAAACTGACCATTTAGCTAGCCATAATTTTTCGTCTACTTCCCGCCAAGACTCGATGGCTTTTTCAAATATTCCTAGTTTATTCCACAAGTCTCCCGCCTTGCCATAGTTCCCCTTAGTTTCTTCCCAAAAGGCATACACCTTGTCTAACAGAGTTTGATTGCCGTTTTTTTTACAGATTTGCTCGGCTATTTTATAACACTTTTCATTTTCGTATTCTAGGTATTTATCTACAATCATTTCAACTTCATGAGGTGAGTATTCTTTATTGAAAAGAGGCGTCAATTCTGTTTCGTATCCAATTTCTACCACAGAAGCTATTTTGGGGTTATCCCAAAGGGTATCACTGGTATTGTCATAGAAGTATATTCTGTGACGCGCCATATTGGCACATGTTGATAGACGCAAATATTTTTCGGAATTTCCAGTGATTTCTGACTGCTCAACACTATCAAACAACTTCCACACTAATAATTGTTCGAATTGGAGGTGTTTGGCTTCCGAAAAAGAAATTATTCTCTCGCTATCTTGGGGGAAAAGGCTTATAAGATTTTCTTTCTCACCCTCGTCGAATACGACAATAGCACAGTCAAAATTTAAAGAGGATTGGCTTTTGAGAAAATCAGTGCTAATCTCAGAGAGTACCAAAGGTTTAACTCGGGAATTTATGAAGGAGGAGGAATCAATTTTATTCCCTCTTATCTCTCCTATTACTGATTTAAAATCGACGATGTTTTTCTCGGTGAGAAAACCAACATTTAATGTTTGAGTTTCAATGGCATTTCTAATCTGTTGCCAGTTAGGAAGTTTGTGGAAGTTATCAATGAGTAGCCTTTTAATCCTATTAACCTCATCATTTTTACCCTGGTTGGAGGTATCAAATACAAAAAAGAAGCGAGGCAGATTTTCTTCCTCCTTGTTGTTTTTTGTAAGAAGTTTTAGAAGAAGCTCCATCTGGACTTCTGTTAAATTTTCTCCATTGTCGACATAGATAATGTCATATTCCCCCTGGAAGTTTTTAGGCAACTGACTGAGCAAATAGTGGGTTAAATCCAGGTCATCCCAATAATTATGTGTTTGCAACCATTCTTGATACTGAGTGGCGAGGTTATAGACAAGGGAAAAATCTGTATCTTTTGGGAAAATACTTTGATTTTTTGAGGCGATATACTCGTTATTAGTAATGAAAAACTTCTCTTTATCAAGACTCTTAATGCAGCCCTTAAGATTACGTCGAATTTCTTGCCACAAATCTTCTGGTTTTACGGAGAAAATCTTTTTGTCTTTGAAAAAGGAATCCACAAACTTTGCATAAGTAACACGTCTTTGGGCGAGAAACTTTTTAGGGAATATAAGGTGGTACTTGCTAAGGATATGCTGACAAAGTGGCACATATTCAAAGACAGATACCTGCCGAGTAAAACCATAGTATTGAACTAATTTTTTCGCAGCGTTGGTTGTGGCTATACTGGAGGAAAGATAGAGAATTTTTCCGCCAGGGGGCATTTTTTCAGCCTGTATGATGGCAGAGAAGAGGGCAGTAGTAGTTTTACCGTTTCCTTTTTCGCCGGTTAAAATTGTGGGGAGGGAAGGTTGTTTATTTAGTACTTCTCGTTGTTGTGGCGAAACTACTATGGCCTTTCTTTCTCCCTGATTAACCACAAAGTTACACCAGAAATCCTTTGGACTTTGGCTAACTCTTTCAGGGGATAAATTAATCTCATCAGTGACAATTTTAGAGACAAAAATACCCGGTGGAGGAGCAGAAACACTTATGAATTCCTGAATGGGGGGATTAAGATTGGCAATTAACTGTTTTACCGTTTCCAGTTTCTCAGCAGGGAAACAATCAACTATCTTGGCAACAAAAGATTGAGAATCACTTACAGTTATAGGAGAAACAACATTCAAGATGCAGCAGTTATCCCAGGCAACAAAAATAGCCAATTTTCTGTCCCAATGACCATCTTGATTTTGGGGAATATTTTGGCTTATAATACCATAGACCGCGTTAACAAGCTGGGAAATTTCAAGAGGGGAAAATGGGTAAAAACGAGAGAAAAAATGAACGTCGATGGAAATGGAAATTTCTGGGGTTGTCATAAGAATAAAACAGTAGTCCGCCACAGGAAAAAGAAAGGAAAAATAGTGGGGAGGGTTATGAGACGCTGGTCCTAACCCGTCCTAACTTATCCTAACCTAATAGTATAGGCTGGGATTGGAGAAGGGGGAATACCACTGTGAGGCTGCCGGCTGACGCCCAGTAAAGAGGTTAACAAAAAGTTGTGATCTAGTTAAGAAATGGTAACAAAAAGGACAGAAACGAGAGAAAGTGGTCACTACTATGGAAAAATGGTCAAACTGGGTAAGGTGTGAGGAAAAGGATGAAAGCAAAACATAGTCTGTTAGCAACATTAGCAGTTACAGCCACAGTGCTAGGCGGCAGTGGGGTGAAAGCGGGAGAAATACAAACCCTTGAAGAGGTGGAAAAGTATGCTACCCAGGGAGGCATACCCACCCAGCAGCAGGTGACTAGTGTTTCCCAGTTAAGAGACGTATCCCCCACGGATTGGGCCTTTGAGGCCTTAAGAAACCTGGTAGAGCGTTATGGTTGTATAGTAGGATACCCAGACAGGACTTTCAGAGGCAATCGCGCCTTAAGCCGTTACGAATTCGCCGCCGGCTTAAATGCCTGTATGCAGGCAATAGAAAGACTAATAGCAGGCGGGGGTGGTATTTCCAGTGAGGATTTGGAAAGACTACAACGTCTGGCAAGAGAATTCGAGGCGGAATTAGCAGCTTTGGGAGCAAAAGTAGATAAACTAGAAGGGCGTGTCGCCTTCTTGGAAGAACGTCAGTTTTCTACTACAACCAAGCTACAGGGAGAGGCAATCTTTGCCGTAAGCCATGCAGGTTACGACGGCAATAAAACTATCTTTGCTGATCGTGTTCGTTTAGTGTTAAATACAAGTTTCACTGGACAAGACAGCCTAATTACCCGGCTGGCGGCAGGGAATGCTATTGGTTTCACCACCATAGACAATTTCGGCTACGTGGGGGGAAGCCCAACTCAAACTCAAACCTTCAACCTATATCCCGGTGGTGGTAACAATGCACAAGTGGACTGGTTAGCCTATTATGCCCCACCCATAAAATTCGGAGACAAAAGTGAGTTGAAAATCTATATCCCCGCCTTTGGAGGCATTCACAGCGACTACGTACCTACCCTAAACCCCTTCTTTGAGGATTATGATGGGGGTAATGGCGCCCTAAGCACATTTGCCTCCGAAAGCCCCATATACCGTATTGGTGGCGGCAGTGGCATTGCCCTAAGTTATCGCACCGGATTTCTGGAAAGCATTTTAGGCCCCACCACCTTTACTGTGGGCTATCTAGCAGGTAACGCCGCTTCTCCTCAAAGGGGTGCGGGTTTATTCGACGGCGACTATTCCGTCTTAGCACAGATAAACGTTAATCCCAATGACGCCCTTGCCTTTGGCTTCACCTACGTGCGGGGATTCCATAAGAGTGGCAATGACATATTCGCCGCCGGTGGCACCACTGGAATAGTGGGCACTCCCGCTGCTAACCTGGGCCCATTTGGCGACAGACGTACCAATTCCTATGGAGCGCAAGTAGCATGGCGGATTAGTCCAGGTGTTAGTATAAGTGGCTTCTTTGCCTATACTGATGTTGAGCTAGACAGTGCTATTCGTAGTCTTCTTGGAATACGTAGCACTGATATTTGGACCTATGGTGGGGGGATTGCCTTCCCAGACTTGGGCAAAGAAGGGAGTGTGCTGGGAATATTTGCCGGGGTGCAACCTTATTTCGGCGAGGCAAGGAGGTTTCCGGGCAACGAATTGCCAATCCACGTGGAGGCCTTTTATAAGTATAAGTTGAATGATAACATATCCATAACCCCTGGTATAATCTGGCTTAACTCTACAACCCAGGGAGGAAGTGCTGAACAGGTTATCGGCACCCTGAGAACCACCTTCACCTTCTAGTATTATACCCTACACCGCCAAGACTAAACCCCCTAGGGGGTTTTTTTATTACTAATAGGGGATTTGATTTAATATGGTGTCAGTATGTGATTGACAACACTATGTGTTCCTATGGCTTCAAACACAAGTGAAACAAAGCATAACTACAGAGATGAGCAAATCTCCGCCTGGCTGAGGGGTTTGTTGACTGTAGCCTATGCAGATGGCCATTTTGACGCAGAAGAGAGGGAGTTTATTACTGGTCTGACCAAGAATGAACTAGCACCCAACACTAGGATAGACGATTTACAACCTATTTCCCCAACCTCCCTAGCAGAGGCTTTGGGAGATGACATGGCGGTGAAGGAGAATTTTCTCCGCACAGCCGTGATGGTGGCAATTGCCAATGGGGTGTATAGCAAAGAAGAATCGGAGATTATACAAAGTTTTCAGGAAGCCTTGGGATTAAGGGTGGAGGCACTGAAGGCATTGGAAGCCACCCTCTGGCACCCGGGGAAGCAGGAGGAGGAAAAAGGGGGGATAGACTTGCTACAACCGGTAAAACACTGGTTAGACGGCATAGAAATAAAAGATGCCCGCTTAGCCCGTTTTATATGTAAAATGATTCCATCCCAGTGCCCATTTGAAAGGGATATTGTCTTGTTTGGCAGGAAAATCGTCCATATACCCCCAATGTGTAAGTTAAACCCATTATACGAACAGCTAATAGCCCTAAGGTTTCGCGCCCTTTCCTTCCTAGCCGACGAGTGTAAGGAAGATGTAACCCCCTATCTTTAATCTCCCCCTTATGCCAGTTATAACTTATCCTAAACCCCAATAGCTAAAGCCTAGATTTATAATGGGAGACAACAAACATGAGTATTTATTCCCAAGAGGTAGTAGTACATGGTAGCAACAACAGTAGCAAAAAAAAACCCCCGTCTGACTACCCAGATTGAAACAATCGCCGCCGACACCATCGCTATTCGCAGTCTAGACTGGGATAGAGAGCGTTTTGACATCGAATTTGGCCTTCAAAACGGCACCACCTACAACTCCTATGTCATCAAGGGGGAGAAAAACGCCCTGGTAGATACCTCCCACACAAAATTCCAACAACTATACTTCGATGCCCTCCAAAAGGTTATTAATCCCCAGGACATTGACTATCTTATCGTATCCCATACCGAACCCGATCACAGTGGCCTAGTAAAAGACTTACTGGCACTGGCTCCCCACATCACAGTAGTAGCCTCAAAGGTTGCAATCCAGTTCCTGGAGGGGTTTGTCCACCAAGACTTCCGGAAGATGATAGTAAAAAGTGGCGATCGTCTTGATTTGGGCAACGGCCACGTGCTAGAGTTTGTTAACACCCCCAATCTCCACTGGCCTGATACTATAGTAAGTTATGACCATAAGACGAACATTCTGTTCACCTGCGATGTGTTTGGGATGCACTACTGCAGTGACTCCCTGTATGACGAGCGGCTGGAAGACATCGAGGCAGACTATCGCTTTTATTATCAGTGTTTGATGGCGCCCAATGCCCGTTCAGTCCTGTCCGCCATGAAGAAAATCAAGGAATTAGGAGAAATCTCGCTAGTGGCTAATGGCCATGGCCCTATTCTTAAGTATAACATAAAAGAGCTCTTAGACCGTTATCAGCGTTGGAGTACTGAACAGACAAAGAGTGACAAGATAGTTACTGTATTCTACGTCTCAGATTACGGTTACAGCGATCGTCTTTCTCAAGCCATCGCCAAGGGGATTACCAAAACCGGTGTTACCGTAGAAATGGTGGATTTGAAAGCCGTAGACGCCCAGGAAATCCCAGAAATCGTCGCCCACAGTGTCGGTGTTGTCATAGGGATGCCCCCCATGATAGCCCCCTTCAACGATAAAATCGGTGCTATCTTGGCTTCTGTCAGCAGCAAACAGTATTTTGGCCTTTACGAATCCTATGGTGGCGATGACGAGCCCATTTACCCCCTAGCAGTTAAACTGAGAGAATTGGGGTTAACAGAGGCTTTCCCCCCCATCCGCATCAAACAAACCCCCCAGGAAACTACCTATCAACTCTGTGAAGAGGCGGGGGTAGACTTAGGGCAATTGTTAACCAAACAAGCCACCATCCAACAACGCAAATCCATCAACACCGACTTAGACAAAGCCATGGGGCGTATTAGCGGGGGTTTGTATATAATAACCGCCAAGAAGGGAGAAACCAAAGGGGCAATGTTAGCCTCCTGGGTTGCCCAAGCCAGCTTCAACCCCCCCGGTTTTACCGTAGCCGTAGCTAAAGACAGGGCCATTGAATCCCTCTTACAGGTAAATGATACCTTTGTCTTGAACGTTTTGGAAGAGGGCAACTCCCAACCCCTGATGAAACACTTTCTCAAACGTTTTCCCCCTGGTGCTGATCGTTTTGCCGGCGTTAAAACCACCACTGCCAAAAATGGCTCACCTATTCTCCTGGATGCCCTTGCCTATCTAGAATGTCAAGTAGTCAGTCGCATGGATTGTGGCGACCACTGGGTTGTTTACAGCCAGGTTACAGACGGGCGTGTTTCCAAACCCGATGCCCTTACCGCTGTCCATCATCGTAAAGTAGGTAACTATTACTAGTACCCCATATTTTATCCCCTGTTGGTGTTTCCTCTTTAAACAGCATCACCTGCTAAAATTCTCTGAATCGGGCGGAGTATTAGCGAGATTTTACTCCCCCTAATTAAATCTTAATTTTTAATAGCTTAATTCTTGATTAGATAGCAAAAACAAGTTACAATAAGCCTAAGTAGTTTGGTCTAAATCAGGAGCAACTATTGTTAGACTCAAAGCAGTAAATGCCCTTGGACTTTCGGAATGTAAATTTACTATGGAGTTCCCTGATCGTAGAAACTTTAGTAAAACTAGGATTAGAGAATGTAGTTATTTGTCCCGGCTCAAGGTCCAGTCCTTTAACTGTGGCTTTTGCCGAAAACCGGGGGATTAATTGCATCCCAATTTTGGACGAAAGGTCGGCCTCTTTTTTCGCCCTTGGATTAGCGAAAAAAAATCAAAAACCAGCGGCTTTAGTCTGCACTTCAGGCACGGCAGGAGCCAATTTCTTCCCCGCAGTTATTGAGGCTAAATACAGCCATGTACCCCTTATAATTTTCACCGCAGATAGGCCATCTACCCTGAGAAATTGTCATGCGGGCCAGACTATTAATCAGGTGGGTTTGTATGGAAACTATCCCAGTTGGCAAGTAGAATTAAGTGAGCCTTCATGGGAGTTGGACAAACTCTTTTACCTCAGACAAAATATCATTTATGCATGGGAAAAGTCCCAATTCCCAAGCGGGGGTGTCGTGCATATAAATGTTCCTTTCCCCGAACCACTATCCCCCGAATTACAACTGGAAATATCACCAAAAAAAAGAGAGTACATTAATGAAAAATTACTATCCTCATTTCCCAATATCCCTACTCAATACCACTACTCTTCAGAAAATTTAGAAGCCTACCTCAACACTTGGAAACAAACAGAAAAGGGAATTATCATCGCTGGCGTTGACACTCATCCCTCCCCCGGTTTGTATGTCAAGACTGTTAAATTTCTTTCGGATATTTTAAGATTCCCCGTCTTGTCGGAAGCCCTATCCCCTGTGCGAAACTATGCCCACCTCAACCCTCATCTGGTGACTAATTATGATGTGATCCTAAGACACCCAAAATATGCCCAAGACTTGTTACCCCACCTAGTTATTCTCTTCGGGGAATACCCCACCAGTAAACAACTTAGAATCTGGCTGGAGTCTAATAAAATTAGCACCTACATTATCACCGAAAGTGATGACAATTTTGACGCCCTACATTCCCCCTCTCAACACATCAGAATACGCCTGGAAACCCTATGTTGTTTTCTAGAGGCTAGCCAGAATCAACTGAAAGAAAACGGGCATTATCTGAAAAACTCTTACCTCAAGACTTGGTTAACTTTGGATAAAAGGCTAGGAATAACTATTGGCAACCAGTTGAGGCAAATAGAAGAAACAGGAGAGATTTTTGAGGGCTCAATAGCCTTCCTCATGTCTCAATATCTACCCCCAAAAACCCCCGTGTTCATTGCTAACAGCATGCCAGTGAGATATGCAGAGTTTTTCTGGCAAAAAAATAATCGCGAGTATAGGGTATACTTTAACAGGGGAGCTAATGGTATTGATGGCACTTTATCCACTGCCCTGGGAATAGCCTATAAAGAAAAAAAAACCACGGTATTGTTGACAGGAGACTTAGCTTTGTTACATGACACTAATGGCTTTTTGATTACTCCAAATTTTCAGGGTTGTCTGGTAATATTATTGGTGAATAACAATGGTGGGGGTATTTTTGAAATGTTACCTATTGGCCAATACAAACAAGACGTATTTGAAAACTATTTTGCTACCCCCCAGTCAGTGAATTTCCAACATTTATCTCAGAGTTATAACATCAACTACAAATCCATTTCTACCCTTGAGCATCTGAGGGAATTATTGTCCAATTTACCCCAAAATGGCATTCACCTATGGGAAATAAAAACCGATAGGAAAAAAGATGCCCGGCGTCTGAAAAACATTCTCTCCCCTGAAGAAACTCATAAAAATAATTGAAAGACTAATTAGACTCGTCTTCCAGATAACAAACAGGTTTATTACCACCCTGACGGCTGTAAGCAGACTTCCCCCCACACAGTCTTCCTAAACTATCATAGTCATAGGGACACTCACATACCCCTTGACGAGGAGCACGAATAGGAGTACCTTTAATCTCATTAGATTCGTCCACTACAACTGTATTGTCGCCCCTGTCACTTTTACTATTGCCATTGTCATTGTAGTTGCCAGTCAAATTCGGCTTCAAGTTAATAAGCCACCAACCAATCCCCACCACAAAACATGACAACACACCAACGGCAATCAAGTTAAAGGATAAGGAGAAACGAGGTAAGAGAGAATAAGGGGAATTTTTGGCTAAATCTGACCAAAGAGGCGGATTTACTGCTAGATTTTGACATATAACCGGCAAATAAGAGGCCCCAGGTGCTTTTTCCTCCAAGTGGTATAATTCTTGTATCTTGGCTTTGGCTTCCTTAACGGCAAGATAAAGAGTCTCACCACTGGCATAAGACTGAAGGAAAAATTTAAGAAACTCTTGGGCCACTTCATCTGGAACTGCCTCCCGCATTACAATAGTCTGAGGTAACTGTAAGTCTGCCAAATTGAAGCCTAAGGCTAAACCATCACAAGAGTTAAAAATGGCTAATTCCAAACCATTACTAATCGCCTTGGTGAGAGTCTGCCGCAACTTGCTAATCTCGATTTTCTCATAAGGATTTATCTGTAAAACCCCCTCCTGACGAGAAGTGTTACTGCCACTGTGGCCGGCAAAAAAGAGAATATGCCAAGATTGTTCCCATAAAGGGGTAAGTTGGTGTAAACTGGGTTGATCCAGGAAAACTATCTCCGTATTAGGCAGACTTTCCAGAATCTGTCTATCCCTTTCCACATCTATCCCCCGTCTGTCTCCTAAGATAGCCAAAATCCTAACCTTGCCCCCAAAAGAAGAGACATTACTACGGGGTGGCTTGCAACACTGACATTTACTCAAGGCAAATTCAATATAGGGATAGTCTCGCCATACCTCCCAAAGATGCCAGGGAAGCTGCCATAAGCGAATATCATCGGTTTGAATTACAAAACGAATCAAATCCTCCCGTTGCAGATGAGGAAATAGATTTATTAAGGCAGCCTGGACTTGAGAATCCCGTAGCCACCGGTTAATATCTAACTGAAGGGTTTTTATGTTTTGTAAACACTCATCCACTGCTAAATTAGTAACTTGTGCCCCAGAAGCCCCCATTCGTAGAGAATAAGATAAATTACGGTAACAACACTGCCAACGAGTATAACTGCTATAAACATATTCGGCAGGCGGCAATTTCCCCTCCACCTCCACCAATAAATCTTTAGTCTCCTCATCACTGAGTCTGAAAGTAAAAGGGAAACCCCTTTCAAAACCGCCTTCCCCAATCCTGGCAACAATTAGTTTCCTCCCCATATCCCCCCGCTAAGTGACTAAGGAAAGTCTCTGACTGTCTCCACCAAACACCCACTCCATTGTAGTCCATCATAGGAATACCCAGACATGCTCTAAGATTTTAGCTTTAGGATTAAACAATTAGGACAAAAAATGAGTAAACTAAAAGTAGGCCTGTTATTCGGCGGCAAATCCGGTGAACATGACGTTTCCATCACTTCTGCTCGTTCTATAGCCAGTGGCTTACAAGAGGGTTACAACCAAGAAAAGTACGAGGTAATTCCAATATATGTAGACAAAGAAGGCAACTGGTGGGGCAAAGAAGTAGCAGAATCAGTATTGTCGGCAGGGAAGCCAAAGGAGACAACAGGCGAAAGGAGAAAATGGGAATTCCCCCCTGAATGTAAACAGGTAGACGTCTTCTTCCCCATTATACATGGCCCCAATGGAGAGGATGGCACAGTCCAGGGATTATTAACATTAATGGCAATACCATTTGTAGGTTCAGGTGTTCTTGGCTCAGCCATTGGCATGGATAAAATCGCCATGAAAAACGCCTTCGCCTGTGCCGGTTTGCCCCAAGTCAAGTATATTGGTGTTAACAGAAGCGAAATTTTTTCCAATCCCTGTGTCTTCCCCAAACTATGTGAGCGATTGGAAGCAGAATTAGGTTATCCTTGTTTCGTAAAACCTGCTAATCTGGGCTCGTCTGTAGGCATTAGCAAAGTTAAAAACCGCAATGAGTTGGAAAAGGCATTAGACATAGCCGCCTCCCTTGACAGAAGGGTTATTGTGGAGGCTGGGGTAACCGCTAGGGAGTTAGAATGTGGCATCCTAGGCAATGATAACCCTGCCGCCTCCGTAGTGGGGGAAATCTCCTACAATGCCGAATTCTATGACTATCAAACCAAATACACCGACGGCTTAGCTAGCCTTATCATCCCCGCCGACATCCCAAAAGACGTCAGTGAAACTATCCGTCAAATGGCTATTAAAGCTTTTCAAGCCATTGATGCCAGAGGTTTAGCTAGAGTGGATTTCTTTTATCTGCCTGAAAGTGGCCAAATTCTGGTTAACGAAATCAACACCCTCCCCGGTTTTACCTCCCTCAGCATGTATCCCAAACTCTGGGAAGCCTCTGGTATCCCCTTCCCCACCCTCCTAGACAAACTAATCACCCTCGCCCTTTCTGACCAGTAGGGAAATCCACACCCGCCAATTGTAAAGTTTTGTTGCCACTTTTGAAAAGTTATGTTAAGTTAGAGTTAAATCAATTGACACGAGCGCACTAATAACATAGGGAGGCAGGTTATGGAAAACAAAGAAGGGAAATTCGGCTTTACCACTTTTGCTGAAAACTGGAATGGTAGGTTAGCCATGTTGGGTTTTGTGATTGGCATCCTCACCGAGTTAATTACTGGCAAAGGCATCTTAGCTCAACTTGGTTTAATGTAATCATAGCCACACTGCCCATCTCTATTTGTGACTTGGTTGACTTCTATCTATTCGGTTAAGCTAAAATGAAAACCCATCCTCCGCCGAGGGTGGGGTTTTTTGTGTGGCAGGTTATTTTATCCCCCACCAGAATACCCGTCATGTTGCTGAGACTAATATTTGCCGCAATTTTGGGCGCCATCTTAGGGTTAGAAAGGGAATTACGGAAAAAAACTGGAGGGGTGAAAACCAATGCCCTTGTCTCCCTTGCCTCTTGCGGTTTTATACTTATCGTTAGGGAAATTAACTCAGCTGAGACAGCCAGAGTTATCACGGGTATCATTCAGGGTGTTGGCTTTATCGGTGGGGGTTTGATTCTAAAGGCTGGCAACACTGCTAAAAACGTTACCGGCGCGGCGGAAATTTGGGTATCCTCAGCTATAGGTATCGCCTGTGGTGTCGGTTTATGGCAGATGGCCATTTCTCTGTTGTTAATTTCCCTCCTACTCCTCCGGCTTACCCGTAAATATCTTCCCCCCCATTCTCCCAATTCCCATCCCCAGTAGGTTATATTGTTTCTCGTCAACGCCTCATTATGGAAAATCGGTTGCTTTTACCCCACAATTTGACTATTTGGCAAAATACTGTCCACTGGATTCCCTCCCATAATACCCTAGAAAAATGGCAAAAATTTTATGAACTAATTTGCCGTTACAACCTCCACATTAATCTCACCAGAATTACCCACCCCGATGAATTTTGGGAGAAGAACTTATGGGATTGTTTAACGCCTGTTATTCCCTACGATTTAAATAACAAAAAAATAATGGATGTGGGCACCGGCGCCGGTTTTCCAGGTATGCCTATAGCAATGGCTTTTCCCCAATGTCAAGTGGTTTTAATGGATTCAATCTCCAAGAAAATCAATTTTCTACTCCTAGTTAAATCTGAAATTAATCTCCAAAATGTCGAAACTATAAACGCCAGGGCAGAAATCGTAGGGCAAGATAAAAATCACCGAGGAAAATATGATTTTGTCCTCACTAGAGCAGTGGCCGCAATTTCCGTTTGTCTAGAATATAGTTTACCTCTTTTAAAAGTAGGTGGAATTGCCATCCTCTGGAGAGGCAATCTGGCAGAGGAAGAATTAGAAAAAAATAAGCGCGTCGCTAAAAAACTGGGAGGGGAAATAATAGAAGTAGTCGCAACAAAAACGCCTCTCAGTCACAATATAAGACACAATATATATGTTAAAAAAATTGGCGAAACTCCCCCATTATACCCCCGCAACCCCGGTAAGCCTGTCAAAAAACCTCTAGAACTTATTGATTAATTCTAAGGGTAAAAGGATAACGATTTCCCTCCATTTCCCCTACATAAATCAAATATCTGCCTGGCAGCCATACCCCCTTTATTTCCGGTTTCCTCCCCAGTGTTGTGTCTCCTAAAACACAAAATCTCTCCTTGTCAGTGGGCCCAATAACCAGTAAACTAGGCTTACCCCCCTCAGCCTCCACAGTAATACTAAGAGAATAAACCTTTTGAGGAAGTTGAAGGATATGGTTAGGCTTGTCAGCAATAAACCCACAATCCCCACTGTTTTTCTCCCCCCCCGTCATCCCCCTGATTTCCCGACTTTCTGATTGTGCATTTATTCCTCTGGCAAATAGTAATACAAAGAAAACAAGCAAAAATCGATAAATCATATTCATACTCCCCACCGTTGATATAACAGCGGTTTTTTATCATAGACTAGAAATAATCGGCCATTGTTCAATGTTTCTCCCATGTCTACCCATACCCTGCCAGAAACCCTCGACAAAATTGTCCAAAAATTCAAACGTCGTGAGAATCCTAAACAGAAATATGAACAACTACTTTGGTATGCTAAGAGACTGGCGCCAATGCCAGAAGAAGAAAAAACCCCAGAAAACAAAGTAGCCGGTTGTGTTTCTCAAGTATATGTATGTGCCCATCTAAAAGACGGTAAGGTATACTACCATGGAGACTCGGACGCACAACTGGTGAAAGGTTTAGTAGCCTTTCTCATAGAAGGCTTAAATGGTTTAACCCCCCAACAAATCCTTAGTCTAACCCCAGACTTTATCGAGGAAACCGGTTTACGTGTCAGTTTAACCCCCTCCCGCGCCAATGGTTTCATCAATATCTTTAAGAAAATGCAACAACAAGCCTTACTCCTCTCCAACCAAACCCTTCAGTCTTAGTTTTGGTTTAACTATTTTTCCCGGGGCAATTACCACTAGAATTCTCCCATTATTGCCCCAAAGATGGTACAATGGTGGTTGGTTGCTCCTAAGGCGTTGTCTTTACTTCTTCGCCCTTTGACTCAGTTTCCACTGTTTTTGTCTTATCCCATAAACTCAGCCTCAGCGGCGATTATCTTTGTTTTGGCAATGGCAATTATAAACCCTCCCCGATGATGACTCATTTATCCCCTTGCCTTTCGTTTCAGTCTCATCCATATCCTTTCAGCTATCCACTCCCACATCCCCCTCTATTTTGTCTTGTTTTTCCCTAAATGCAACCTGTTGATTGAAAAAGAAGAAGTGTAAAATATGTCAATATTGCATGGAAGTTTTCTGGTAAAGAAAGAGGAGAAGTACTTTTTTATTTGGGGAGAGACTTGGAGAAATATCGAAAAGCATAAATACGATTTGGAAGCAGAGTTTCTATACATATACCCCTTCTTGATAGAAGACAAGGAGGAGATTTTAAGGCTGCTAAAAAAATGCGGTATAGACAGGAATATTGGCTGTGGAGAAATAGAAAGTTTAGATTCAATTTGGCATTGGGAAATGGCACTATTTCCCGTGCAAAAGAAGCCAAAATCCAAGACAGTAGTCCCCCTGTTATATGAACAGTTTTTGGCAATCAGCAACAAATTAAGCTCAGTAATTTTATATCCATGGGATGTGGGAGGATTGAAAATTGAGCCCGTCACTATGCTAGGGATATTGCAAAAATTACCCCTTAATAAAACTGACTATATCGCTTCAGACTTACGTTTCTGGAGTCATGTTTATCGCTGGGGTTGGGATTTGATATGCCGTCAAAAATTTATTCCCACCATTGATGAAAAAAATAACTGTTACTGGCGGCCGGTTTTAGATAGTAACATAGACCAAAGCAGACTGGAGCATTTTATCCAATCCATGCCCTCTATTTGTCGTTGTTATGTGGAAAACGAAGACGACCCCAGTATACCACAACAGGAGCTAATTCTTGAATTTTTATGTACCGTCATAGATATCCAAATCCGTCAACTCCTCCCCGCCATCCCTAACAAAACCGACTCTATGGTATCCTCCTGGATAGAAGCCTTAAGCAATCCCCTACATAGAAAATGTAATCTATCTCCCCTCAACAACAAAAGACTAAGAATGGCATTTAACCACTGGGTATTGCCCATTCAAGAAGATATAATCACCTCTGAGCATCAGTTGAGGAAAAGACAATATCGTCTTTGTCTAAAATTACAACCCCCCTCCTCAACCCAGGGAGACAACTACGATAATTGGCGACTAGACTACTTCCTCCAAGCTATCGACAATCCAGATTTTCTCATACCAACAGAACAAATTTGGATACATCCTCACCCCCAATTGGAAATAGGGGATAGGCTAATAGAAAACCCCCAAGAAATTATTTTAAAAGGATTGGGATTGGCAGCTAAATTTTTTGAACCAATTAGGGATAGTCTAGAAGAAGCTACCCCCAATTATTGTAGAATAAATGCCATTTCCGCCTATCAGTTTGTCCGCAGTGTAGCCTGGCAACTCCAAGACAACGGTTTAGGAGTTATCCTCCCAAAAGGCCTAAGCAGAGGAGCAGATGAAAAACGTTTAGGAGTTAAAATACAGGCGGAAGTAAATCTCAAAAAAGGGGAAAGGTTGACTTTAAATACCCTGATTAATTATAACTTAAAAGTGGTAGTAGGGAATAGGGTTTTAACCCAAAAAGAATTCCATAATTTGCTGGCCAAAAAATCCCCCCTAGTAGAAGTAGATGGACAGTGGCTAGCACTACAACCCGCTGACGTTAAGGCTGCTGAGGAAATTTTCAATAATAGTAAGACTCCCGTAAATCTCACCGTGGAAGATGCAATTAGACTCAGCAGTGGCTCCACAGAAACTATCGCTAAACTGCCCGTAGTGGGATTTGAAAGTAGTGGAGCTCTGGCAGAATTACTCAACAGTATTAATGACAACAGCAAGATAGAAATTTTAGAAACACCCAAGAATTTTAATGGAACTCTAAGACCCTATCAAAAAGTCGGTTTCAGCTGGTTGTATTTCCTGCAAAAATGGGGCCTAGGAGGATGTCTGGCCGATGACATGGGTTTAGGAAAAACTGTACAGTTAATCGCCCTGATTTTAACTATAAAAGAAAGGGAGGAACTGACAAAACCTTGCTTAATAGTTTGCCCCACCTCTGTGTTGAATAACTGGGAGAAAGAGTTAGAAAAATTTGCACCATCCCTAAAAGTTTTGCTACACCATGGAGAAAATCGTAGCAAAGACAACGAGTTTATCGAAGCAGTTAAAAATGTAGATGTGGTAGTCACAAGTTATCCCCTAGTATATCGAGACCTTGACATTTTAAACCAAATAGAGTGGCAAGGAGTCGTCCTAGACGAGGCCCAAAATATCAAAAACCCCCAGGCAAAACAAACCCAGGCAGTCAGACAATTAAAATCAGATTTTAGAATAGCTTTAACTGGCACACCTATAGAAAACAGATTGTCAGAATTATGGTCTATTTTAGACTTTTTAAATCCAGGATATCTAGGGCCACAACAATTCTTCCAACGTCGTTTCACCCTGCCAATAGAAAAATATGGAGATGAACACTCGTTGAAAACTCTAAAATCCCTAGTTAAACCCTTCATTCTAAGACGCCTAAAAACCGACAAAAATATCATCCAAGACTTACCAGAAAAACAAGAAATGAACGTCTACTGTGGCCTATCCGCAGAACAAGCCGAATTATATCAGAATTTGGTAGAAAAATCCCTACAAGAAATAGAGGAAAGTACAGGGATCAAACGTCATGGTTTAATCCTAAGTTTACTAGTGAAGTTGAAACAAATCTGCAATCACCCCGCCCATTTCCTCAAAGAAGAAAAAATAGATACCTCCTCCCGCTCAGGAAAATTGTTAAGACTAGAAGAGATGTTAGAAGAAGTAGTGGCAGAGGGGGACAGGAGTCTAATTTTCACCCAGTTTGCTGAGTGGGGAAGCCTTTTACAACCCTATTTGAGTGAAAAATTAGGAGTAGAAGTATTATTCCTCTCCGGCAATACCAAAACAGAAAAACGTCAAGAAATGATAGACAGATTTCAAAATGACCCCCAAGGCCCGCCCATTTTTATTCTATCCTTAAAAGCAGGGGGCACAGGCCTAAATTTAACTAGGGCCAATCATGTATTTCACTACGACAGATGGTGGAATCCAGCAGTGGAAAATCAAGCAACTGATAGAGCGTATCGCATAGGCCAAAAACAGAATGTACAGGTGCACAAGTTTATCTGTACCGGCACTTTGGAGGAAAAAATTGATAAGATACTAGAAGGTAAAAAACAACTAGCTGAACAAACCATCGAAACAGGAGAAGAATGGCTAACCAACCTAGATACAAACCAATTAAGAGAATTATTGGTATTGGAGAGAAATGCTGTCCTCTAAACTAAAATAACAATGATATGGCCAAAAAAAGGACAGAAAAATGGAGGTGAAAATGGTAGCAAAAATCCCAAAAAAACCACAAAATGCTGCCATTTTTTACAAGCCAGAAGGCTACACCACAAAAACTACAAGAATACTAGGGAGGATGGCAGCAGGGGAGGGGTTTTTAAAAGCCTACGTAGAATCCCAAAAAGGTCAACCCCTATACTGTTACTGTGATAACCAGTCAGAATTCGAACATTTCCGCAACACAGTCACCCCCTGGTTAAAACAACCCTCCCAACTGGTTTTTATCCCCCGAAGTCAATCCTCCAGAATACAAAATGTAGGCAACCTCTATTTACCAGGGCCAGCTTTAGGGGATTTCGCCTGGCAGAGACGATTTTACAACCAAAGGGGCTACAGTATTTGTGGTGTCACCCATACTATTGCCAGCAAGGAAGCCATTAACAGTATAGCAAATCTCCTATTAGCACCAGTGCAACCCTGGGACGCCCTAGTTTGCACCTCTAATGCCGTCAAGACGGCCGTAGAGAGAATCTTAAACGATTGGGGGGAGTATTTAGGGCAAAAATTCAATACCACAGTCAAATTCAATTTCCAGTTGCCAGTAATACCCCTGGGGGTTGATTCCAAAACCTACCAATTTAACCCTGAATATAGAAATAGGTTGAGAAGTACATTGAACATAGCAGAAGATGATATTGTAATTTTATTCTTTGGAAGGCTAATATTTTATGCCAAGGCACATCCAGTGCCCATGTATTTAGCAGTAGAAAAAGCCGTAAATAGTGCCAGTTTTAAAAATAAAATTCACTTGATTCAGTGCGGCTGGTTTGAGGAACAAAGGGAAGAAATTGCTTTTAAAGAGAGTGCCATACAGTTTGCCCCTTCCGTGAATCATATATTCTTAGACGGGAGAAATCCAGGGATAGGGCAGCAGATTTGGTCAGCAGCTGATATATTTATTTCCCTCTCCGACAACATTCAGGAAACTTTTGGCATAACCCCCATTGAAGCGATGGCATGTGGTTTGCCGGTGGTTGTCTCTGACTGGGATGGATATAAAGACACGGTGCGTCATGAGATAGACGGCTTTCGCATTTCCACTATCATACCCCCAGAAGACTATTTTTTAAATTTTGCCCACGACTATCACATAGATGCCATTAATTATAGCATGTTCATTGCCTACTCCTGTTTTGCCACCATGGTAGACATTGAAGAATGTGCTTCTGCCCTGGCAAAACTGATAGAAAATCCGGATTTGAGGAGGAAAATGGGGGAGAATGGGAGGAAAAGAGCAGAAGAGATATATGATTGGCAAAATGTGATTAATCGTTATAGGGATTTGTGGGAACAATTAGAGGAAATCAGAAACATAAATGAAATGTCAGTGCCTGTAAGGAATAATAGTCGAGCCAATCCTCTTTGTGATGATCCCTTTCACCTGTTTAGCCATTATAGCAGCCAGCGTCTCCACCCAGAAACTAGGCTGAGACTAGGTAATAATGCTAGAGAATCCCTACAAAAAATCAGGAAAATCTGGATTACCAGTTTCGGCGAAAATACCCGTTTTAAGAATGAGATGGTAGATGACATACTCAATCAGTTTAGTGAGAAGCCAACTATAGAGTTGGACTATTTTCTGAGGGTTTATGGAGAAAACATTGCACCCATCTTATATAGAACAATCATGTATCTGCTCAAATTTGGTATTTTGGAAGTAGAAAGGGACTCGTCTGACAAATAATAAAACCAGATTCTAGCATGTTAGGATGCAAATAAAACCCATAAGGTGGCATGGTTCATTTCTATAGCTAAAGAGGCTAACCCTAGGAATAGGAGGAAAACAAATGAAGAAATACAAAACCATATATGGGCTAGTTTTAAGTCTGATTATACCCGTGCCTGCCCTAGCAGATTCCCCGGTGGAGGTGTCACCCAGGATAACACCCCCAATAGTAGCCCAAAGACAACCTCAGGAAAAGGTGAGGATTGCGGTGTTAGACTTCGACGCAGCTGCCATGGATAACCTTACATGGTTGTCATACATGGATCACAATACAAGGGGAGTAAGAAATATCTTCATAAACCGCTTAGCAGAAACGGGTAAATACACAGTGATAGAGGCAAGCAGAGTAGACAACCTATTACCATGGAAAGACTGGGGAGGGAAAAGACAAATTGATGCCCAAACCGCGGCGGAAATAGGTAGAAAACTAGGGGTAGAGGTGGTAATTGTAGGCAGCCTAACCCGTTTTGATATTAGCAGAAGAGGGGGAAACATAGGCCTGGGCTGGTTTGGCGTCAACATCGGTGGCAATAGCACAGAGGCAGTGGTAGAATTCAACGTGCGCGCCATTAACACCAACACCGGCGAGGTGATAATGGTGGCAAAGGGCAATGGCAGTAGCACACAAGTAGACCCTCGAGTATACGTATGGGGCAGAGGCGGTGGCACCTATTCTTCTAGCCAGGAAGGGCAACTTCTTGCCTCCGCGGCTGTAAAGGCTGTAGATCAAGTTATAGAGGAAATGAATCGCCAATATTCCAAATTCTCTGCCATAACCCCTGTAGTCCCTAGTACCACGGCTATAGTAGCAGATGTAACCGGCAATACGGTAGTGCTAAACAAGGGGAAAAAGGAAGGTTATCGGGTGGGGATGCGGTTAGCCATCGAAAGAGTGGAAAGGGAGGTAAAAGATCCCCAGAGTGGGCAAGTAATCCGTCGTATTACAGTACCCCTGGGAGAAATAGAATTGTATGATGTGGATGAAGCCTCCAGTCTTGGCAGAATAGTCTCCGGCAGGGGATTTAAGGTGGGAGACATAGCCAAACCCCGCACGGGTTTATAATTACAAACCCCCCCAAATCCTATCCCCTACACTCTACATCCCACATTCTCTTTACGTTTCTTAATAAAGAACCCAAAAAGGCAGGGGGCTTTGCTAGAATGGTGGCGATGGACGGCAGGAGACGTGACTGCCAGGGGCTGACCTGGGCATTTTTTATTTGATAAATATAATCATATAGACGGGGATAATAAAGGAAAAGTATAATCGAGATTCAGGGGACATGATGTAGGCGGTACAGGGCGGAATTGGAGGTGTAATGAAAGTAAATATTAAAAACAGTGAGCAAATAAGAGAGAGAGAAAAGAGAAAATTGGCAAAAGTTATTCACTAATAAGGGAGGAAAAAGAATATTTGTGGGGATATGGCTACCAATACTGGGGAAAATAAATGATAGAAAATATCAATAAGCTCCTTGGGGCGCAAAGTAGTCTCCCTTAGCCACCATACCCCCAACGCCTAGCTAATGCCCAAACAACCACATGAAGTTAAAACCAAGAGTGAAATCGTTGTTCTTACGGGCAAGCATACTGCCAATATTACCACTAGCAGCAGCATTAGTACCATATAAACCGATACCCATATTACCATTTGAGGAGAAATAACGGGCACCAATGGCCCAGACGGTGGCATCATTGCTTAGCATGGGGGTAACCTCCCCAAGGAATTGTAACCCCGGTGAAGGCTGGAAGTTAACCCCCAAGCCTAAACCCACAAGGCGGTTATTGCCAAAAAATCCCCCTTTAGGGTTGAGGAATAGTGCCAATTGGCTGGTGGGAGAATAAGAAAAAATCCCCTCTGCTGAAAAGGCACCCACCCCGTCAGTATCCCCCTCAGAAGCCTCTAAAAATGCCCCCCGAATACTAAAAGAGAAAGCATCTCCCCTTGCCTGATCAAGAAAACGCAGTTTAGTAGCACCTCCGAATTTGAAAGAGTTGCCAATAGGCTTTTTGCTGTCTGACAGTTGTTGCCCTATAAATTCTAACTGAGCATCGTCACTCATTCCATAGGCCACCTGAATGTTAAAATTAGGACGTAGTCCCGTGTCGACAAAAAAAGTGCCCTGTCTGAGAGTATCGGCAGTAGTCAGGGTTATTCCGTCAAAAAGCAACTGTTTATCTCTCCCTGTGAGTGGAGGGAGAGGGGTAGAGGCAAAACTAGGGGGGTAGTCGACGAATATATCAGGAGTATAACGCACATTCAGCCCCAAGGCCACATCATCCCCCCTGGTAGGAAAAGCCAGTAAACGAGTGGCTGGAGTAGTGCCCAAACGGTTGGTTACTGATAGGTCCACAGCTACGCTTGGACTATGTATATAACTCAAGCCAGCACTCCAGACTGCACTCCTCTCCAGTCTTCCATTGGCATCTACACTATTATGACCCGGCCCGATGGGGATGTTAACATCGGCAAACAAACCAAATCTGTCATGGAGGCGAATACTGACACCTGTGCCCAAGTTGAAGAAGGTGCCATAAAAATCACCACCGTCGTTGATAGTCTCGGGGAAGATGTTTAACCCTCCCACCAAATGCCATTGGGTATTTTCACTGAAACTATAGGTGTAGGGTACTTGAATACTAAGGGCTACAGTGTTAGTTTGACGACTGCTGATACCCCCATTGAATAAACGATTCTCCGAAGTAATCTTCAACCACTCTACAGAGGCTACAACCGCCAAGTCATAATTGTCTTCCCTGACAAAACGATACTTTAGCCGAGGCGCCAGGGAGAAAAAACCAAAATTAGTGGGTCTACCGGCTATGGGCTCCCCTAGAATATCATCAAAGAAAGATAAAGCCAACCCCGCCTGAAAATTGTCAGTCACCCCCCAGTCTATAGAGCCATTATACACTTGTAGGCCTATTCCTGGAACATCTCCAAACAGGCTATAAACATGGGTGCCATAGGTGGTATAAACTGCCTTAGAAGGGAGAATGTTGGCCGTCTCTACCGTCATCGGCGCAGGTGGAAACAATTGTAAGGGGGTGAGACTGTATTCAACCCCCTGAGATAGAAGCAGTTGAGTATTACCCGGTTGAGACAAAAGCTGTTGGGCACTGCCCAAATTTCTTAGGTTATCCACGTTGGTAGGCAGTTTAGGTATGTCAGATTCCCCAGCCCATACCCTAGAAACACTGCCCGTCAGTAGAGGTAAACAAAATATCACCACTTTTGCCAGTTTCATATCTTTTGAATTTCACGAGGAAGAAACAACAGATAGGAATAAAACCTACTTTTTTCGACTCCACTTATTCCCACAATGATTTCAAGTATAGGTATAAATTCTGGAAAATAAGCCCCCGGGCAATGAAGACATAGGCCAAATAAGAATACTATTTGCACTTCCAAAGTCTACAAACTCAGCACCTTCCACCATTCCTATTCTCAGTAGTAAACAGCAAAAAACGTAAAGGCTCTCTGATAGGGGTAGTCCAGTCCTATAACACTAAAAATTACAAAACAACTATAGCTCCGAAAACACAACACAAAAAAAAACACAAAGAAGCAAATGTACCCAGTGTGTTTTATACTTCAAAAGGGGTGTATTTTATTGGCATGAGCCACATTGTTATACCTAAAAAGGGGGAAAGGGGTAAACATGTCAACCCCCATCTTGGGGATTGTGACAAAAGCCGAATTGACGATGGCTTTGAGAAGACAATCCCTCTGCCCATCATAACAGAAGGAGCTTTTTGTCAGTTGAAACCATCAAGTTGATCGGGTAAGTTCGGTTTAGGGTGTGAGAGTATGAGTGGAAAGTTCCCGTTATACCGCTGGCTTGGCCTTTTAAAACCACTGCTGTTGTGGTTGCTGTTAACACCCCCCCTAGCTGCCGTGGAGTTGAGGGTGGCAGTGAAAAAGGGGGTAAGTAGCCTACAAGTAGGCAGTTCAACTCCTGCTGTCGTCAGAGATGCTAGAGGTAGGGTGGTGGGGCAAATAGCTGGAATGAACTCTTTTATATCCAGTGCCGAGGGAGGCAACGTGGCCATTGGGCAATGGAAATCCAACCGTCTTTGGCTTGAGCCCAGTGGCGGTGGGTTTGTCTGGATTGGGGATGGCTGGTATCGTGGTAGGGTTTTACTGGTGCCCCAAGGAGATGCCCTCACTGCCATCAACTACGTAGATCTGGAGGATTACTTGTATAGTGTCGTGGGGGCCGAGGCCATTCCCAGTTGGCCCTTAGACGCCCTCAAGGCTCAAGCAGTGGCTGCTCGTACATATGCCTTATACAAGCGTAATACTAGTGCCAATCAGTTGTTTGACCTGGACAATACTGTGGCCACCCAAGTGTATAAAGGACTGAACAGCGAGTATACTACAACCCATCAGGCAGTGAGGGAGACGAAAGGAGAAGTAATGACCTACAATGGTCAAGTGATTCTGGCGGTGTTCCATGCTTCTTCTGGTGGCCATACGGAAAACGTAGAAGATATTTGGCTTTCTCCCCTTCCCTACCTGCGGGGAGTAGTAGACTACGATCAAACCAGCCCTGTATTCAGTTGGACAAAAACCGTTTCCCCCAGTATTCTACGCGGCATAGTGGGGGATGTGGGAAATATCCGCGCCCTAGTGCCCCAAAAGACTACCCCCAGAGGTCGAATTGTCACCATGACTATAGTGGGAGATAGGGGCAGTCGTGTGGTTTCTGGGGCGGATTTACGAAAGGTGCTGGATTTGCGTAGTACCTTATTCCGTGCCAATGTTTCTGACAATGGTTTAGAGATTTATGGACGTGGCTTTGGCCATGGCCTAGGATTGAGTCAATGGGGAGCTCAATACCTAGCGTCTAACGGAATCAACTACCGTCAGATATTGGCTCATTATTACCGGAATGCTAGACTGGCGCGAATCCAAACCCGCAATTAGGGGACAATCACCTTTGCCCCCTCCCTATCCACTTCCAAACACCTGACAGTGGCCCTTACTCCCTCCTCCCCCCAGCTTTCTCCCATTGCCCTCATCACCTCGGATACACAGCCAGGGGAGCAAAGGGCCAGTAAAGTGGGGCCAGCCCCACTAATCACCATGCCATGGCCCCCTGCCCCCAATACCGCCTCATAAACCCTCTCGTATCCCCTAATTAAACTTTGACGGTAGGGCTGGTGTAGTTTGTCCTTTAGTGCCTCCTTCAACCACTCCGGCTTCCCCGTTTCTAAGGCTTTTACCAGTAGTCCTAAGTGGGCAATATTAAACACTGCTTGTTCATAACTAAGAAACTGCGGTAATACCGCCCTTGCCTGGGAGGTAGACAGTTCAAAATCGGGAATGGCCACCACAAACCTGATTGTCTCATGACAGTCAATGGGCACAAAATGGCGATTACCCCTGTCTCCCACAGAGAGAATACAGCCTCCCAACATAGCCGGCGCCACATTATCAGGATGCCCCTCTATCTCAATGGCCAAATCCAGCAACTGTTCCGGGGAAAGAGGATAAGAAGCAAAATGGTTGGCCGCCAACAACCCCCCCACTATGGCAGTAGCCGAACTACCTAAGCCTCTGGCCAGGGGCACATTGACTTTTACCCTTATATTCACAGCAGGGACTTTTTTGCCAATGTGTTGATACAAGTGGGAAAAAGAACGGTACAACAAATTATCCTCTTCCAAAGATATAGTCCCAGATTCAACCCCTTCTACCGTTATGGTTGTGGCGGAATCGCTAGCAGTGAATTGAAATTGATTGTAAAGGGATAAGGCCACGCCAATGCAGTCAAACCCGGCCCCCAGATTGGCCGTGGTGGCAGGCACTCTTATAGACACACTTTCCGGTTTGTTCATCAATCAGTTTATCAATCAGATTGTCAGTTAACCAAGACTAAAATTTCACAAATAATAAGTCTATCAGGGAGCTTGAGATCATTTACAATCAGAAAAGAGGGATCCTATTAATCCCTGCCCCATAATATCAACAAGCCAGTTTTTTAGTATATTAGTCCCCCTAGGCATGGTTTGGTTACAAAGATTTTTTAACAAAAACGAAAACGACAAAAACCCCGCCAACTCCACTGAGGAAAGAGAATGGCTCAATTTAGACCCCAATATTTTCGGTAGTTCTCGTATTTTTTTCAGTACCAATCGCCCCATTGACTTATATGAATTAGAGGAGTTGTGCGATTCCGTAGGTTGGGCCAGAAGACCGTTAAGAAAAGTAAAAAAAGCACTGGAACATAGCTATTTAGTTGCCTCCGCCTGGGAAGTAAAGGGTAATAACGGTAAAACCACCCTTATTGGCTTTGCTCGCGCCACCTCAGATCATGCCTTCAACGCCACCATCTGGGATGTGGTAATCCACCCCCGCTTTCAAAGGAAGGGCCTTGGCAAAGCCTTTATGAAGTACATAATCAACAAACTTCGTAAAGACGACATCAGCAATGTCACCCTCTTTGCCGACCCCCATGTGGTAGAATTTTATCGTCGCCTTGGTTTTGTTGCCGATCCCGAGGGCATCAAAGGCATGTTTTGGTACCCTAACTAACCTTTAGCCCTTGCCAAACTCCCCTCCCATGAGTTACAATGTTATCCGTTTACTACTCTACGGGATGTAGCGCAGCTTGGTAGCGCGCCTGCTTTGGGAGCAGGATGTCGTCGGTTCAAATCCGGCCATCCCGATGCCTTTTTTTCCCTGATTTTCGGTTTAATTGACCTTCTGGAACTTCACGCTAACAAGCAGTTAGTCAGCAAAGTATAGGCATTGCTTTTGTCCATAACACAACGAAAAGATGGATTGCCATTGCGGGAGAGAGTCGGCAATCTTATGTAAGTGGGAATATTTCCCACATAGTCTCCGCAGGCTGGTGGGGATAAAAACATGTCCCTGAGGGTGGGGTGGCTGTTATTTGGCAAGAATCATTATTATTATTTATTTCCCAGACACTGTTGTGTGTGAATCCTTTAAATGGGAATTTTGGGGAAACAGCAGGTTAAATAGCTGATAATACTATTTCTAATTCTATAAGTTTCTCTATTTCTAATAGTGTCTCTAGGAGTCCTTTTTTCCTTATCGAATCCATCTAACCCCTTATTTTCTCCTCTATTTGCCCATTTAAAAATACTTTGAACCCATATCCACTTGTACTTCTAGTTTCTCTTCGGTATATATAAAATACTTGCCCCGGCAGTCTTTCTATTCCTCTGTGGGGGAATTATTTTAATCCATGCCAGGGCAGTTAAATTATCAGAAACTTCCAAAAAAGTCTTCCGGTTCAAACTCCGCCAATTTGATGGGCTTGTTGTGCCAAAATCGGGTTTTTGGGTCATCCAAACCCAACATCAATAAGTAAAATCCCACTATTGCCTATTCTTATAACGCATCTCATCCTATACCTAATTCCTATACCTATAAAGTAAAAGTCCCCTTGTTAAGGGGAGAGGGAAAAATTTTAGGGCCACCGGAGAAATGGTGGTGGAGGGAAAAGGCTTCTTCAGAGGGGCAGCTATTGTGTTAGTTGTGGTGTTTGAGGATTAGTCTTTCATCTTCTACATCCACGTAAATGGTGTCGCCCTCTTTAAACTCACCGCGGAGGATGGCTTTGGCGATGGTGGTTTCTAGATAACGTTGGATGGCACGTTTCAAGGGTCTGGCACCGTAGACCGGATCGTAGCCTACTTCGGCCAAAAAGTCAATGGCACTTTCGGATAGCTTCAAGGAGAGTTTTTGTTCGGCTAGACGGGATTGGAGACGATTTACCTGCAGTTGGACGATTTGACGTAATTGCTCCTTGTTGAGACCATGGAAGATGATAATTTCGTCAATGCGGTTGAGAAATTCCGGACGGAAATTGGCGCGCATCGCCTCCATCACCCGGTTGCGCATCTCCTCGTACTTGCTTTCATCCCCGGCCAGGTCTAATATATACTGGGACCCTATATTACTGGTCATGATGACTATAGTATTGGTGAAATCCACTGTGTGACCCTGAGAGTCGGTGAGACGACCATCGTCCAACAGCTGTAGCATGATGTTGAAAACGTCCGGGTGAGCCTTCTCAATCTCGTCAAAGAGGATAACAGAATAAGGACGACGACGAATGGCCTCTGTTAACTGTCCCCCCTCTTCATAACCTACATACCCCGGTGGCGCACCTATTAAACGAGATACACTGTGTTTCTCCATGTATTCGGACATATCGATGCGTACCATGGCCTCCTCGGTGTCAAAGAGGATTTCCGCCAGGGCTTTGGCCAGTTCGGTTTTCCCCACACCGGTTGGCCCCAAAAAGATGAAACTGGCAGTAGGACGGTTAGGATCAGATAGGCCCGCACGAGAGCGTTGTATGGCCTCTGATACTGCCCTTACGGCATCATCTTGGCCTATTACACGTTTGTGGAGTTGTTCTTCTAGATGTAACAGTTTCTCTTTCTCCGATTCTACTAGTTTGCTGACGGGAATGCCAGTCCATTTGGAGATGATTTCGGCGATATCTGCTTCTGTCACCTCCTCCCGTAAGAGGGATTTGCCACTAGTTTGTTTTTCTGCTAGGATGGCTTGAGCATCTTTCAATTGTCTTTGTAAATCGGTGAGTCTGCCATAACGCAATTCCGCCGCCTTGTTATAGTCGTAGTCTCTTTCCGCCTGTTGGATGGCTACGTTGACCCTTTCAATTTCTTCACGGATACTGCGGATTTTGTCTATGATCTCTCTTTCTGCCTGCCATTGGGCATTTAAAGCTGACTGTTGTTGTTTTAATTGTTCAATCTCTTTCTCTATCTTCTCCAGTCTTTCTAGAGAGGCGGGATCATTTTCTTTCTTCAGAGACAGTCTTTCCATCTCTAATTGCATTATTTTCCTGTCCACCTCGTCTAGAGCCTCCGGTTTAGAAGTGATTTCCATTTTCAGTTTCGCCGCCGCCTCGTCTATCAAGTCAATGGCCTTATCCGGCAGGAAACGGTCACTGATGTAACGATTTGATAATACAGCAGCAGCTACAAGAGCACTATCGGAAATTCTGACGCCGTGATGGACTTCATAACGTTCCCGCAATCCCCGTAAAATAGAAATAGTATCTTCTACATTGGGCTCGTCTACATATACGGGTTGGAAACGTCTTTCTAAGGCGGCGTCTTTTTCTATGTATTTGCGATACTCATCCAAGGTGGTGGCGCCAATACAACGCAATTCTCCACGGGCTAACATGGGTTTTAGTAGGTTGCCCGCATCCATCGCCCCCTGGGTAGCGCCTGCTCCTACAACCGTGTGAATCTCATCGATAAAAAGGATGATATTGCCCCGGGATTCGGTAACCTCTTTTAATACAGCTTTTAGTCTTTCCTCGAATTCTCCCCGATATTTAGCACCAGCTATTAATGCCCCCATATCCAAAGCGATGAGGGTACGGTCTAATAAGGATTCTGGCACATCTCGGTTGACTATTCTTTGAGCTAGGCCCTCTACGATTGCCGTCTTACCTACACCTGGTTCACCTATCAGTACGGGATTGTTTTTTGTTCTTCTTGATAGTATCTGTATAGTACGACGTATCTCGTCATCCCTACCAATAACAGGGTCTAGTTTACCGGCACGGGCTAAAGCTGTCAGGTCGCGGCCATATTTTTCTAGAGACTGATATTTAGCTTCTGGGTTTTGATCTACCACTTTCTGACTCCCCCTTATTTCTTTGATTACTTTTCTGAGTTTATATTCGTCCAAGTCGAACTCTCTGAAAATATGTTTGCCAAGGCGATCATCTTGGCTGTAGGCTAGCATCATGTGTTCGATGGAGATATATTCATCCCCAAACTCCTGGCGATACTTTTCTGCAAAATCTAATAGCAAATCTAGACTTCTGCCCAAATAGATTGAATCGCCTACATTTTTAATTTTCGGCTGTCTTTGAATAAAATCATCTACTCTATCTCGAAAACGGGATACGTTTACATTTGCTTTATTGAGAATATCTACCGCTAATCCCTCTTGTTCGAGAAGAGATTTTAACAGGTGTTCAGTCTCTATTTGTTGGTGTTGATTCTGTTTGGCAATGTCGGGAGTTTTTACTATTGCCTCCCAAGCTTTTTCCGTGAATTTTTGTGGGTTGGTAGGCTGCATAATTCCTGCTATATGGGTGGTTGTGAGGGGTTAAATTTCTTCCCCTTAGTGGCTATTATAAATTCCTTTTATAAGTCAAAACATATGGGGAATCCCCCACTGGGGGGTGTGGATAACTATGATTATTGGTTTTCTTTCTTCTTGCCTGGGGGGAGGGGAAAAGCGGTTTTAACAAAAAGAAACAACTCCTTCGGTTACTAGCTGAAGTCTATTTTACCGGCTTCTATGATTTTCCACTCTTCGTTAGTTATTCTTTCCAGCTTAGCTGGTTTAATTACTTTTATGTCCTCTCCTAGGATAACATCCGGAATGGGACTCAATGCTTGGAATAGTCCAGTATAAATTGCTGCCTCTAGTATCCCTTTAGAAAAAATTTTGAGACGATTAGGAAAAACATAATAGTTTCTAATGCCTACTGTTATACAAAAATCCCCCGTTATATTCGATTTAAAAAATGCCTTCCCATCATCAGTCTCTCCACCTCTGGTCACTATATCAACCAACAAATAAGAAACCCTGGATAGTAGTCGATAATTCTGGTTATATAAATCCAATAATTCTTGTTCTTCCTGACTGTAGTCTAAGACTTTTCCCTCGGTTTTGATATGATTCTTTCTTGTGACAAATGGGGACATTATTTCCTCGACACTGTCGTCAATCGTCCACCCCATTTCCCTGCCATTGTTTTCTGCCACTCCTCCTTTTTCCATTTCGTACAAATGCTCAATATTCGCTATTTTTGAGAGACAGTATTTCGTAATTTTTTCCAACAACAATTGTCTCGACTCCACTTCATCCCTTGTATTTTTCAGGTCCTCCATAAGGGACTCTATTTTTGTTTTTAGGGATTCCAATTCCTCGTGGTATTTCCTGTCCTTGCAATGGGCTAGCGACTCAGAATCTTGTTGTTTTAAAAGTGGCGGGTATTCCTGCCAATGATTTATTTTCGCCTCGTAATCTTTGGCTTTATCCTCCGGCAATTCCTGCTTCTTAATCCATTCCTTTTGAAGGGACAACAACTTCTTATCCAGTAGAACTATTTTGTTATTGATTTCCCTTTCAAATTCTTCTCTAAAAGACTTCAAATCTTCCTGCCATTGATTCCTGTTTTGACTGTCAACAGAGGGGATTCTTGTTGCTGACTTGGGGAGGTAGGTGGCGAGAATACCCTTGTTTTGTAAAAGCCACTGGTTGCCACCGGGAAGCATTTTTACAATTGCTGGCTTATCTAAATACAAATTACCACTCCCTGCCGTCTTGAATCCTGATGGTAAATCGAAGAGAAAATTAATACTGTGTTTATTGTCCGCCACCCTAATTCTCCTAAGGGGATTTAAGACTAGAAGATATTGTTTTTCTCTAGAATTTTCCAGTAGAAGAATCCAGTAATTTCCGGAAGGGGAAGTTTCTACAACTATTTGATTTAAGTTTTTACCCCTGTAGCTATCTGCAGTGAGGGAAACCGGGGTAGCATATTCTTCAAAAATTGTCGGTACATCATTGTATATTTCTACAAATTTTTCCAGGGGAATTTTGAGGGGTTTTGGGGGTGACAAAGCAGCAGAGGCAGAAATGGTTTTTTGGGATTCTAATTGTCTCACCCGCGATTCCAATTGTTGTAGGGTGGTAAAAATTTGTGATAAGTCAGCTTCATTCATATATACCTCCTATTTATTTTTCTGAACACCTATACAAAAACGACCTATTACCACATCATTACTCTCGTTTTTTAGGGCTTCCATGCTAAGGGTTTTTAGTCTATTCATAAATATGGACAAATTCAAAGTTTTAGAACCATCGGTACCACTATTATCACTCCAATTGTACCACCAATCCAGTCCCTCGAGCTCATTGAGGATTAAGTCCGTTTCAAAGAGGTAGATTTGGGGTTGTGGGAGTTTATTTATATCGAGAGTGGCTAAAAATTCCAGAGTTTGTCTGTTATAGTCTAGTTGCAAGTCACTAATGGTTAGTGCCTGTTGTAGAGAAACATTAGGATTTTCACGAAAATATTTTTTACTACTAGTAGGCGAGTTAGAAACTGTTTGGTTGCCGGTGTTGTTGCCAGCTTCGTTGACGACGGCGGGGGAGGGATTGAAAGTATAAACTCTGGTTTTTGTTGTTAAATTATCTTCGGTAATCAGAAGAGTATTGTTGCTGTTTTGGGGAGTTGCCAGTTGAGGAAAAGGTGTAGAATATTTGATGGTAACCGTGGGTTGGTCATTGCTAATAATGTTAAGGAAGTCATAGGCGCTAGTTTTCTCATTTTCCGGGGTAACTACAACCCTGGCATCAGATAAGGCAAATACTCTTTCTATTTGTCCACCTTCTGGTAATTGAGAGTTGTTTTGGATGTCAACAAAACTACCTAAACTTACCGGGTGTTTTAAAACATTTTTGCCAGGGAAGATGAACATTTCACTATATTGTTGTAAGTCGGGGGCGAGTCTTTTGTATTCTTCAAAATAACGGGCAATTCTGTCAAATTTCCCTATGAGGATAAGATAGAATGGACGATAGGTGTCAGGGTTATTTTCATCACTGGTATATTTAAACTTAGCTTTGCCGGTAAAGGGGTTAAAAACAACACCATCAAATTGACTTTTAACACCAATAAAGCCTATGGTATAATCCTGTCCACCTCGGGTAAAGTAGTTCTTATTAAGGGCTTCAATTAACTTACCCGGGTCATCTCCCTCTAAATCAGTTACAATGATGGTGAGTTTTTCCCTTCCTTCGGCGGGGGGGATAATAGCCGACTGTATAGGACTAGTGATGGGCTGGTAGGTGGGGTCCTTACTGTCGTAGAATATAGTTAGTTTGGAGTCTTGACGGAATCTGGTGCGGGTGAGGGGTTTTGTTTCTCCAAGACGGTAGTATTCTATCCTGGTATTGTTGTCTTCGGTGATACTGGTGGCTAGTATTTCCATCATTTTGACATAGTTGCTGTTGGGTCTTGAGACGAATCCCAACATGGAGTCACTGCCATCCACGTAAATGGAAACATCTAGGGGTTGACTGGTGCTAGCTGTGTCTGGGGGGGTTGTGGTGGCAAAAGGCATTTGACAGGTAACCCTTTCTTCTATTTTCCCACAGCCCGCAAGAAAGGATACAACCAGAAGGGCAAGGAAGGGTTTAGCAATGGGGATGGAGGTTTGTTTTGTTTCCAACCGTAGGGCGATGGTGCGATGGGATTTGGACTTGGAGAAGTAGGGCAACATTAGTGGATAATCTTTCAAGACAGGTTATAGTTCAAGTGGAAGTATACAGCAACAACAGTATGGGGGATGGTTTCAAAAGGGTAATAATAATTCTAGAGCCAATTCAATAGCTACAATAGAGGAAAACAGCTAGTCAGTTGGGGGAATATGAAGGAGAAACCAGTATTGGATTTTATACCTCCAGACCATGTTAATATCATGGGTTATGTGGATGAGTCGGAGGTAAATGGGCCTGGACGCCGTGCGGTAGTATGGGTACAGGGGTGTAATCGAGGATGTCCTGGTTGTTTTAACCCTCAGTCTTGGCCGTTTCAACCCAATCAGATTGTTTCCATTTATGACTTAGCGGAACAGATATTAAGTAATCCTCGTAATGATGGTGTTACATTCTCTGGGGGGGAACCTTTTTGGCAGGCAGGGGCTTTGGCGAAGTTAGCTAGGTTATTGAAAGAGAGGGGGTTGAGTGTAATGTCCTTTACGGGTTTTACCCTGGAACAATTGCAATTGCCTGACGCACCACCCCATTCCCAAGAGTTATTATCCCAGTTGGATATACTGATTGATGGGCCTTATATTCAGTCTTTGGCTATTAATTCTCCTGATTCCCTGGTTTCTTCTAGTAATCAAAGGGTTCATGTATTCAACCCCGACTTTAAGGATAAACTAAATTGGGCATCAGATCAAGTAGAAATTCATATTCTTAAGGATGGGACTAGGATTGTGACGGGCTTTTTGGGCTCATTAAATTTGATTTAGGCTGAGACTTAGGGCGAGGCCAAAAAGAGGGCTATTTCTCTGGCAATATAGTCTGCCCCCTGTTTATCTATTTTTTTGTTGCTGAGGGGGGGCAAAACATCTTTTTTCAAGAAATCCCAATTGCCGTGAAAAAATTCCTGCCATTGGATGATACGATGGTAGCTATACTGACGCAACCCTTCCAGGAGGATGTGTGCCTCGGCAAAGCCGTCGCGGGTGAGGCTAATGATGGGCACATCCAAACACATACTCTCGGCAAAGGTGCTAAATCCGGGTTTACACACTACTTTGCCACACAGGGGCATGAAATCTACTGGGCGGAGGGTTTTGTCTGTGACTTTTAACAGATTGGGTAAAGGGGGTGCATTTTTATCAAAGGTAATGAATTGCCAGTCGGGGAAAAGGGAAAGATTGTGGTAGGGGATAGCTTCTAATCCCAAACCGCCAAAGGTGAGTAGGACAGTTTTCTCTTTATCCCTTGTCAGATTAAAACGAGTACGTATCTCCTCTTGGGGATAACGGGGTTGACTGCCGATTAGGCCAACATCTTCCTTCACTGGAAAAGTTTGCATTTCCTCTGCCATGGGCAAACGAAACAGTCTGTCCACCTTGTGGTAGTGACTAGCCAACCAGTCGGCTATGGCAGTGAATTCGCCACCCCAGCTGCGATAGATAAAATCCCAACCGAAATTGCCCACCATCCAACAGGGGATGTTTGCTAAAGAAGCTACCTCTGCCACCATAGCGGGAATGTCTGCTACTATTAGACTTACTTTGTTTAGACGGACGAATTCCACTTCTTGGGTGACTATTGTTTTTTCTTTCTGTTGGTATTCTCTGAGACGGGCAAGTGTACTATCCAAATCCATGGTGAGACTATCAGATTGTATTACGCCCACGTCGAATGCCCTACTGCGGTGGATAAAATCTCCCTGGATGTAGGCTTCTAATAGCCATCTTGGGGCGGTGGTGGCAATTATCAACAATATGTCTGGGTTTATTTGTTTTATTCTATTAGCCACTGATGCCATTCTTACCGCATGGCCGAAACCATGATTGGTTATTGCTAGATATAAAACTGGTCTAGACATGAGACTTTTTAGTCATTTTCCCGGGCCGCAACGAACTGACACATTATATACCCATCTCTCCTCCTTGACAATTTTCTTTTTTTCTGTTAAACTGGTGCCATCGTTACCATGGCCGTCTTTTCTTCACCCTTGGCGGTGAGGGGGCGGCCTTTTGTCTTTTTTTGGGGGAAGTAGGACAATGAGCCCTATTGAGTTGAGAAAAAAAAGGGTTTTCCGGTAAAATGATTGAAAAGCAAGGGGGAGGTGGGGCAAAAGGGAATGTGAGGCTAAATTGTGGCACTTTTTGGCAAAAAGGTGAATGGGAGTTCAACCAATAAGAGTTCAAGTAATATTAGAAGGGCAGTTGTTCTGATGAGATTTTACAATTTTGAGCTAAATGGATACAGGATGAGGGACTTATTAGTAAAATGGACCAGAAGATATCCCCAATCTTGGATTCCCCTGGCAGTAGCAGAGGCCATTTACCAGGGTAGGTTAAAGGCGATTTCGGTGGAACAAATATTAAATAGTTGGATGAGAAGGGGGAGTGTAGTACAAAGCTTTAATTATGAATTTTTGCATTTGATTCAACCAGAAGTGGAGGAGGAAGTTGGGGATGTGGGGGAATATAACAATATGGCCTTGGTGGGGGAGGAGGGGCTTACCATGGTGGAGCAATGTGATTTGTCCCATTGTTTTCGCAAATTGAGGGGATTTGTGATGGGGAGGGGGTAGGGGTTTTGGGATTGGGTTACGGGGGATATATCTGTAGTGGGATTTTGTGTCAAAATAGTAAAACGGCAGTAAGAGAAAGAGAAGTATATGGCGAGAAAACCAGACGAGTATTTGGTACACATTCTCCTCAGTGGTGGCCACCGGGAAGAAGTGCGTTTCCCCAGTATACAGGATTTCCAGAAGTGGTACAGCGGGGAGTTGGTGCCGAAGGCCGACTCCAAGGACTTTATCAGCGTCCCCATCAAAACGATGCAGGGCGAATACATGGTAATACGCCCTTCGCAAGTGGTAGGAATAAGAATCGAACCAGTGTTTTTTGGCAGTGTCGATAGAGAAGAGGTTTAACCCAAGCGGGTGGCGGAAGTATTATTTGCAGACGTGCTTACTTAAGTCGATGCCTGCCTCTTTTGCCATGGCGGCTAGTCCTTTTTTGTCGAGGGTTTTGAGGGCTTTGGTTGAAAGACGTAGTTTCACAAAACAGTTGCCCTCTGGCCACCAAATCCGTTTGTATTGCAGGTTAACATGTTGTAGTTTTTTGGTGCGGCGGTGGGAGTGGGAAACGGCGTAGGCGTTGTTAGCTCTTTTGCCCGTCAACTGGCATACGCGACTCATGGTCCAGTCTCCTTTTATGGGATAAGAACAGCAAGTTATAATTGTAGTCGGATTTTACTCTTCTATGCAAGGGATGTGGAGGGGGGGCTTCTTGTTACAAAAGTAGTTTGGTGAGACTGCGGGAAAACAAATGGCGGCGGTTAATCTTGTGGGTCACCTCAGAAAGTGGCAGACAACGGAAGTTGTGACCATTACCGTCCACCTGATATACAAGAGAGTTATCCAAATCCAGGGCAGTGAGTCTGCCAAGGGGGACATGATATACGCCAGTGTCAATACCTAGCCAACCCTCTCCCTGGGCGATATCCCCTGGTTTTAGGCCATTAAAGGTAAAGGTGATGGTATGTCCTACAATGATAGTCTTGTCGGGGAAGTAGGGTTTCTCGATACAGTGGAATTCCTGACGAATCCAACAAAATTGAGCCTGGGATTGTTTGCTAATGGGCAAATTGGGGTGAACACCGGCATGGACTAACCAAAAATCCCCCAAGTCTATATACAGGGGGAGGGTTTTAAACCATTCAATGTGTTCGGGGGGTGGTACTTTTTGACCGTAACTGGCCACTGTGGCATTTCCGCCGTTGCGCAACCATGTTTGGAAGGCTATGGGATTTATGGTTTTGCCTCCTAGGGAGTCTAGTAACATTATCTCGTGGTTGCCGAGGATACAATAATGGTTATTTTCCTTCACAAATTCCACCACCCTGGCTACTTCAGGCCCCCGGTCGATCAAATCTCCAAGGAAATAGAGGGTGTCACTATGGGAGGGGCTGATTTTGTCCAAAAGGGCACAAACCGCCCTGTAGTGTCCATGAACGTCCCCAAATACTATTCTCCTGCCCATTACTTTTGCCTATCAATGGTGGTTCATGCTTTTTCCTTGCCGGCTACTATATCTAGTCTAACAGATGTAGTTTATCCTATTATATGTTGGCGGCCATCAAAGTATTCTATGGCAGACATCAAACTGTTGCGGCAACCGACTAGTCCTCAATGGGTGGCACAGGCCCTAGCCAATCTGGACACTATCCTATTGGACCACTCCCACTGTGAGCGGAAAGCGGCTGGGGTGGCTATAAACTTGATGTTCCGTTATCCTAGCCACAAGGAATTGGTGTATCGTCTCACAGCTATTGCCAAGGAAGAATTAGAACACTTTGAAAAGGTGAATCAGTGGTTGGAGAGGAGGGG
>DVEF01000090.1 GCA_015295805.1 Geminocystis sp. M7585_C2015_104
ATGTGCCCTTATCAGGGCGGGTTTTGATACCCTAGTGGAGGCGGGATATCAACCGGAATTGGCCTACTTTGAGTGTCTCCACGAGGTAAAACTCATTGTGGACCTAATTGTAGAAGGCGGGTTAGCCAATATGCGTAATAGTATCTCAAACACGGCAGAATACGGAGACTACACAAGAGGGCCAAGGATTATAACAGAAAAGACAAGGGAAGAGATGAAAAAAATCCTGGAAGAAATCCAGTCAGGGGGGTTTGCCAGGGAATATATTCTAGAAAATCAGGCAGGCAAGCCAGTATTCACAGCTATGCGGCGAAGAGAGTCAGAGTTGCTGATTGAGAAGGTAGGAAGGGAATTAAGGGCAATGTTTAGCTGGTTGAAGAAATAAACAAGTCCTAACAATAATAATCCTCCCTGTCCCACCAGTGTAGTAAAATGACAAAAACATTTTTGGTGTGTGGATGGGGAGAACAATGGCGTACAATCTAAGAATAGCAGACTTGCCCCCCAACGAGCGGCCAAGGGAGAGGTTGTTGGAACTAGGGGCCAAAAGTCTGTCCACGGCTGAATTAATAGCCATTCTCCTAGGCACAGGTCAAGGGAAGGGGGAATTGTCTGCTGTAGGATTGGCCCAATATCTCCTCAACCAACTGGGGCAAAATAAAAGGGAGCCCCTGTCTGCATTACGGGAAATTACAGCAGTAGAACTAATGGGGATAAAGGGAATTGGGCCAGCCAAGGCAGCTACTATTCTAGCAGGGGTAGAATTAGGGAAGAGGATTTTTCAATTTCGTCCTCCCTGTAAGGCAGTGATTGATAGTCCCAGTGCCGCCGCGGCTGCCTTCAGTTATGATTTAATGTGGCAGTCTCAGGAGCGTTTTGCGGTATTGCTTTTAGACACGAAAAACGCCCTGATTGGCACTCATGTTATCACCATAGGGACAGCCACAGAGACACTGATTCATCCCAGGGAGTTATTTAGGGAGGCCATAAAACAGTCGGCTACTAGTGTCATTATCGCCCACAATCACCCTTCTGGTAATTTGGAACCATCTCTGGAAGACTTGAATCTGACGGTGAAATTGTTAGAATGTGCCTCCATAGTGGGGATTCCTATTTTAGATCACCTAATTATAGGCAATGGTGAATACCGTAGCCTCCGCCAAACCTCTAATCTTTGGGATGGCTATGATTTTTGAGTCTTTTTATACTTCAAACATGGCACGAGAAATCAAACTCCTGGCGATGGACTGAATGCCTGTATGTTCAAAGTAGTTGGTGGTAATATCGAGGAAGGCAGCGAGGTAGTCAAACTGGGCTTCGGAAAATTCGATGAAACTGTGGAGATTGGCCATAATGCTGCTTCTGGTGATAGCATTGCTGGTGACAAAGGAAATCATCCATCCCTTGACTGCTTCAAAACTTTCTGTGATGAATTGCAGTTGGTTATTGAGGTTATCGCCGGGGATGAATCTACTCATTTGGGAGAAGACTGGATTCTGGTTTAATTCCTGGGGTGACAGTTTTGCTAGGGTGGATTGGATAGTGAGGACAAAATCGGCGCCAAAGGGGATAATAGCATCAAAACACACTAGTGCCGCCATTCTGAGTAGGGATTCTTTTTCATATTGTTCCAAAGCTGCCACAAAGTCGCTGATGCTGTCGCCTGGCAAGCCGTTGATTTGACAGAAGGCCACCAATTCTGCCACTATTTTGATTACTAAATCTATCACCTGGGCTTTTTCATCATTGGGGGTTATCCTATTGAGGAAACCAAAAAGATTAATTTTCTCGCCGATTTTGTTAGCCAAAGCCGCTGCGCCCAGGGCATAATCTGCTTTATCTACAGTTTGGTATAACCAGAGGGCATTTTGATAACCTTGAGTTTTGTCGTTGAATAGCCATACTGCCCTTTCTCCTATTTTTTGAATCATTGCTTCATCGGTTTCTCCTGTCACCTTCCTAATCATTTCTTCAAAGTTGGTAATATTTTCCCATTGTCCTGGTACAATATTATCCAGGGTTTTTAGGGCCATGACGGTGATATTATTTTCGGGTAGTTCGTCTACTAGTTGATAGATAGGCTTAGTCATTTTTATCCTCCAATATAAAAGTTTTGCTTATAAAAAATAACCCCTGAATACAGGGATTAAGCAATAATTATTTGAGGTTAGACAAGCCGGCTAGGTCAAATTTTTCGAGCCACTGACGTCGTTGTTGTTTGTCAAAAGTGGGGTCAGTGGAACGGATGCTGACCTGGAAACGGTTCGCCACCAATACAGCGGAATTATTAGTACCCTTTTCTATGACTGGGAAGCCGTTAATTTGTTCAGTTGCCCCTTCAAAGTCCTTCTTTGCCTCGGGGTTGCTGATGGTGTCAAAGATAGCCAAAATAGCAACATCTTTGCCTTGAAATTTCAATTTTGCCTGGACAAAACCGTCTTTTTCCTGAGTGAAAACCCTCTCGTACTCGCCCCCACCAACAGGGAAAAATTGGTTTAAACTAGAGCCTTTCACAGCATTGGTGCTAACGGCAGTATTTTTGCTGCCGGCGGCGATGCTTTCTTGTTGTGCCTGTTCAAATCGGGAAGGGGGTTGGGTGTTACAGGCGGAGAGGGTTAACAGGAAAAAGAGGGAAAAGCATACAAGGAAACGGGATAATCTTGTTGCAAACATAATCCAAACTGGGGGAGTACATGTAAATTGTATCCCAACCCCTAAACCCCTAAACCCTCTTCTCCCAAACGGGATGGTAGGTTTGAATGGCCTTGAGGTATTGGGCCCTTTCAAAGGCACTCTCGTCAGGACAGTTCAACTGACTCATACTGCCGCGCATCTGGGCAATGGACTCGTACTCGTTTTCCTCCATCCATTGGCGCATTTGTAGTTCAATATGTTTCAGATATTCAATACCATGACGGAGGAGGGTACTGACAATCATGGCCACATTAGCTCCCACCATAACCATTTTGATGACGTCATGGCCGTGATGGATACCCCCGGTGGCGGCGAAGTCGACTTGTAAGCGACCGTAGAGGATAGCAATCCAACGGAGAGGTAAACGCATGGCTTGGGGGGTGCTTAATAACAGATGGGGCACCACCTCCAGATTGTCCAGGTCGATGTCGGGTTGATAGAAGCGATTGAATAACACCAGGGCATTGGCGCCGGCTTCGGTGAGTCTTTTTGCCATGTTAGCCATGTTGCTGAAAAAGGGACTTACCTTTACAGCTAGAGGGATTTTTATCTCCTCTCTGACGGCCTTAACAATGTCAATATAAGTTTGTTCCACCTGTGCCCCTGTTTGATTCATGTCGGTGGGCACAAAATAGATGTTCAATTCCAGGGCGTCTGCCCCGGCTTGTTCAATGGCTTTGGCATATTCTAGCCAACCTCCCAAGTCATAGCCGTTGAGGGAGGCGATGATGGGGATGTCTGTGGTTTCCTTGGCTTTGCGGATGTGATTGAGATATTCCTCCTCCCCTATGTGAAAGATAGAGTATTCGGGGAAGTAGGTTATGGCTTCGGGAAAACTCTCTGCACCATGGGTGAGGTGATGGTGTAATTCTAGTCTTTCCCTTTGTAGTTGTTCCTCAAAGAACGAGTGTAATACAACCGCGGCGGCCCCGGCGTCTTCCATGCGTTTGATGTTGTCTATGTCTTCTGTTAGAGGGGCACAGGCGCCTACCACTAATGGGGACTTCAGTTTTAAACCCAGGTATGTAGTACTTAGGTCCATATCCAGTCTCCTTGTGTTAGTTACTGGGGTTGACGAGAGGCGAGATACTGGTAGAGTTGCCAACGACGTTGAATATACTCTTGGGCTTCCTTGAGGAGTCGTTTGGCTTCTTCTGGTTTACTATGGCTAAGCATGCGGAAGCGGGTTTCGCTATACATGGACTGTTCGAGGGGCAAATGAGGACTATGCATATCGATTTGGAGGGGATTTTTGCCTTCTGCGGCGAGGGTGGGGTTATAACGATAAAGCAACCATCTGCCCGACTCTACTGCCATTTTCTGATGAGTCATCCCCTTGGCCATGTCAATACCATGGGCGATACAGTGGCAATAGGCGATGATAAGAGAAGGCCCTTCATAAGCCTCTGCCTCTAGAAAAGCCCTGATAGTGTGTTCTGGTTTTGCCCCCATAGCTACACTGGCCACGTAGACATTACCATAGGTCATAGCCATCAAGCCTAGATCTTTTTTGGGGGCGGGTTTACCACCGGCGGCGAATTTGGCTACTGCGCCAAGGGGTGTGGCTTTGGAGGCTTGTCCACCCGTGTTGGAATACACTTCTGTGTCCAACACCAGCAGATTGACATTCTTGCCACTGGCTAACACATGATCCAACCCACCGTAACCGATGTCATAGGCCCAACCATCGCCTCCCACAATCCATACACTCTTTTTGACCAGGTAGTCTGCCAGGGAGAGGAGTATCTTGACCTTCTCCGCGGTTTCCTTGTTAGGAGGCTGTATCTGTTGCAGTTTTTGTTTCAACTGGGCCACATATTCTCGTTGTTGATAGATGTCCGCCTCGTTTTTTTGGGGGTTGTTGAGGATGGCAGTGACCAGGTTGTCGCCTATTTGTCCTGCCAAGGACTGCAGCAATTCCACGGCAAACTCCGTCTGTTTGTCAATGGCCAGCCGGAATCCTAGTCCGAATTCGGCATTGTCCTCAAACAGGGAGTTACTCCAAGCTGGGCCTCTGCCTTCAGCGTTGTGACTCCAAGGGGTAGTGGGGAGGTTACCACCGTAAATGGAGGAACAACCAGTGGCATTGGCAACAATCATGCGATCGCCGAATAGCTGAGTAATAAGTTTCAGATAGGGGGTTTCGCCACAACCGGCACAGGCGCCACTGAACTCAAAAAGGGGCTCCTGCATTTGTTGGTGGCTGATTTTCCGTAGGTCTAGGCGCGTACGGTCGGGCCAGGGCAGGCGGCAGAAGAAGTCCCAGTTAACCCTTTCTTGTTCCCTCAAGGGCAGTTGGGGTTGCATGTTAATAGCCCTTAGACGGGGTTGGGACTTATTCTTGGCTGGACATACCTCCACACAGAGGGCACAGCCGGTGCAGTCTTCCGGGGCCACCTGGATGGTGTACTTTAACCCCTTCCAGTCATGCTCCCTTGCCGGGGCAGACTTAAAGGTGGGTGGGGCATTTACTAATTCTTTTTCCTCGTATACCTTCGAGCGTATTACCCCGTGGGGACATACCATAACACACTTGCCACACTGAACACATATGTCGGGCTCCCAAACGGGGATTTCCTGGGCAATATTCCGTTTTTCCCATTTAGCAGTGCCAGTGGGATAGGTGCCATCACAGGGAAGGGCAGAAACAGGAATACTGTCTCCCTCCCTGGCCATCATCTTGGCCAACACCTCCTTGACAAAGGGAGGGGCAGAGGTGTCCACTGGGGGCCGCATTTTCTTAGTGCTGGTGAGCTGACCAGGTACATTGACTTGGTATAGGTGTTCCAGGGTGGAATCTACGGCCTTCAAGTTCATCTCTACGATTTCCCTACCTTTCTTGCCGTAGGTTTTCTCGATGGACTTCTTGATCTGAGCTATGGCTTCCTCCCTGGGCAGGACTCCTGACAGGGCAAAAAAGCACACTTGCATTACGGTGTTAATGCGCCCACCCATGCCGGCTTCCCTAGCTACCTGATAGGCGTTAATGACGTAAAATTTTAGTTGTTTTTCCAGGATGGTCTGTTGTACCTCCACCGGCAGTTCATCCCATACCAATTCTGGGGGATAGGGGCTGTTGAGAAGGAATGTAGCACCTGGCAGAGCGGCAGATAGTACAGGGTATTTTTCTAAAAACTCCCACTGGTGACAGGCGACAAAGTTGGCCTTACTGATAAGATAGCTGGAGCGGATGGGATTTGGGCCAAAACGGAGGTGGGAAACGGTGACTGAGCCGGATTTCTTGGAGTCGTAGACAAAGTAACCCTGAGCGTAGTTGTCTGTCTCCTCGCCAATGATTTTGATAGAATTTTTATTGGCTCCTACTGTACCATCTGAGCCTAAACCATAGAATATAGCCCTAATGACATTATCTGGCTCGGTGGAGAAGTTGGGATCATAAGAGAGGCTAGTGTGGCTTAGGTCGTCATAGATGCCAATGGTGAAGTGGTTTTTCGCCTGTTTCCCCAAAGCCAGATTGTCAAAAACCCCCTTGACCATGGCAGGGGTAAAATCTTTGGAGGAGAGGCCATAGCGTCCACCTACTATGGTGGGCATTTCTCCCCGGTGGTGTTCCATGTGGGCGGTTACTACGTCCAGGTAGAGGGGTTCACCGGCAGACCCTGGCTCTTTAGTACGGTCTAATACAGCTATAGCTTTTACAGTTTTGGGGATGGCTGCCAGGAAGCGTTGGGCATCAAAGGGACGATATAGCCGTACTTTCAACACCCCCACCTTTTCCCCGTGACGGTTTAGGTAATCCACAGTTTCGTGTACTACCTCGCAGCCCGAGCCCATGAGGACGATTATCCTTTCCGCCTCGGGGTGTCCGTGGTATTCGTAGAGATAGTATTGCCTACCGGTGATAGTAGCAAAGCGATCCATCATCTCTTGGACAATTCCCGGACATCTTTGATAGAAGGGATTGACAGTCTCCCTAGCTTGGAAGTAGACATCCGGGTTTTGGGCAGTACCTCTGATTACAGGACGATCTGGTGTTAGAGCCCTTTGTCTATGGGCTATTATGTCCTCATAGTCGACTAACTGCCGTAATTGGTCGTCTTCCAACAGTTCTACCTTAGCGATTTCATGGGAGGTACGGAAGCCGTCAAAGAAGTGTAAGAAGGGGATGCGGGATTTGAGGGAAGCGGCGGTAGCTATAGCGGCAAAATCCTGTGCCTCTTGTACACTAGCCGAGGCGAAGAGGGCAAAACCAGTGGCCCTTGCTGCCATTACATCGCTGTGATCGCCAAAAATGGACAGGGCCTGGGCTGCCAACGACCGTGCTGCAATATGAATTACAGTGGGTGTCAACTCGCCGGCAATCTTGTAGTAGTTGGGTATCATCAACAGTAGTCCCTGGGAGGCGGTAAAAGTGGTGGTCAGTGCTCCTGTTTGTAGCGCACCGTGCACTGTGCCAGCGGCGCCCCCTTCACTTTGCATTTCTATCACAGATGGGACTGTACCCCACAAGTTTGGCACTCCCTCAGAGGCCCAGGTGTCTGCCCATTCCCCCATGGGTGAGGCGGGAGTGATGGGGTAGATGGCTATTACCTCGTTTAACTTGTAGGCCACTCTAGCCACCGCTTCATTCCCATCTATGGTTGCATATCTCCTACCCATAATTCTCCTTTTGTTGTCTCTACTACCAGTTTTTTGTTTTTCTATTCCTCCTACTTTTATGGTGATGCCTATTCTCCTTGCCATTCCTTTTTGTAATCTTTTTTTAACATTTTTTTACTCTTCATAAAATTTTCATCTTTTCCTCAAAAAAAAGCTCGGAGACTAGCAAATTGAGCCCGTAATGTCCAGAGTTTTTAATCTTTTTTTACAGAGGTAAAAGGGACTTTTGTCCTAGGGAAAACAGTAACACAAGCCTGGTGGGAGAAGAGTTAATAACTGGAATGATTAGGCAAAATTGTTAGGAAAAATTGTTAGCAGTGGGGGGTAGGGGAAAAACTTGCTAATTGCCAATTAGTAGTGAGGAGAATTCTACTGTTATGATCTGAAAAGAGAAACAGTGGGAGGGGCAACAGTGGAGGGAATTAGAAGATTAAAATCATTTTTTTGGTATTGGCGGGGGGTGTTTATTGCTACACCGCTAGTGTCGGCAGTGGTAATTCTGTGTCGTTATGTGGGGTTGTTTCAACCATTGGAATTGTTTGCCTACGATCTATTGTTAAAATGGCGTCCACCGGAAACAAGGGACGAAAGAATAGTAATAGTGGGTATTGGAGAGGAAGATGTAGACAGAATAGGTACAGCGCTAATATCTGACAAAATATACGCTGAACTGCTCAAAAAATTGCTAAAAAGACAACCAGTAGCCATCGGTTTGGATATTTATCGAGATGTGCCCATCCCACCAGGTACTACGGAATTAAATCAGGTTTTTGCGGAAAATGACAATATCATCGGCATCGAAAAAATGATTGGCGACACCAGACAATATCGGGTAAAACCACCCCCCATCCTCAAGGCAAAAAACCAGGTTGGCTTCAATGATATGGTGTTAGATCCAGACAACAAAGTCAGAAGGGCATTAATAGCTTTACCTGATAGAAAAGCCTTTAGTTTGGGCATGTATTTGGCCCTATTGTATCTGGAAAAACAAGGGGTCACCCTCACCGTCACCCCCAAAAACCACTACTGGCAACTAGGCAATGCCGTCTTTAAACCCCTGGAAAGCAATGATGGCGGTTACAGTGGTGCAGACAGTGGCGGCTATCAGATAATGCTTAACTGGAGGGGAGATGTGCGTCACTTTGAAACCGTTAGTTTATTTGATGTGTTGGACAACCGACTGCCTCCCGACTGGGGGAAAGACAAAATCATCCTCATTGGCTTTGTGGGAGAAAGTTTCCAGGATGTGTTACTAACCCCTTATACTAACAGTCCAGACAAAAGAATGCCGGGAGTAGAAGTACATGCTAATATTATAAGTCAGGTGATTAGTACTGCCTTAGATGGTCGTCCTCTAATAAAAAGCTGGACAGAAACTCGGGAAAACCTCTGGATTGTATTTTGGACATCCATTGGCAGTATCATCACCTGGAGTCAAAGAAAAAGTAGCAAATTCCAACGGGGGATAATCATCTTTCTGGGGGTGGAAGTCGTCTTAGTAGCCATTGTCTACCAGGCATTCCTCCTCAGTTGGTGGCTTCCCCTTATTCCCCCCCTAGCCGGTTTGATTCTCACTGCCAGCGGGATTACTCTCTATACTGCCAGGAATGCCGCTAAGATTCGTTCCACCTTCGGGCGTTACCTGAGTAATGAAATTGTAAATACACTATTGGAGACTCCCGGGGGTGTTAAACTGGGTGGCGAGAGACGCACTATTACCATCCTTACCTCCGACTTGCGTGGTTTTACGGCCATCAGTGAACAAGTGCCCCCAGAAGAGGTGGTGAAAATACTGAATTTTTACCTGGGACACATGGCCAATGTTATAACCTCATACAATGGTACTATAGACGAATTCATGGGGGATGGTATCCTAGTGTTATTCGGCGCGCCTGTAAGCAGGAAAGACGATGCGGATAGGGCAGTAGCTTGTGCCATCGCCATGCAACTGGCTATGGACGATGTAAACAAACAGGTTACAGCCTGGGGTTATCCCCCCCTGAAAATGGGCATTGGTATCAACACAGGGGAGGTAGTAGTGGGTAATATTGGTTCGGAAAAAAGGACAAAATATGGAGTAGTAGGCAGTGAGGTGAATCTTACCTATAGAATCGAATCCTATACTAGGGGAGGGGAAATCCTCATCAGCGAGAAAACCCTAAACAGTCTCAAATCAAAGGTGTCTATAGCGGAAACCAGACAGGTATCTCCCAAGGGGGTAAAACAACCAATTACCATCTACAATATTACTGGAATCGAGGGCAAGTACAATCTCCAACTGCCGAAAATAGAAGAGAAAACCATCCCCCTTAGCCGTACCATCGCCGTCACCTACTCCTTGTTGAATGAGAAAGACGTTGCCACCCAAACCTATAAGGGGGAAATCCTACAACTCATTGTAAGAGACATCGAAAGGGGGGCTATTGTTAAGGCTGACTTTCTCCCCCATCCCCTAGATAATCTCAAATTTACCCTCTGCCACTACCAACGAGAGGATATTTACGGGAAGGTGACTGCCGTGGCGGAAGGAGAAAACACCTTTAAGGTTTACTTTACCTACCTTTCCACCACAGTAGAAAAAATCCTCTACAACCCCGTCACCGAGGCATGCTAAACTGACGCTCATATACCTCGTCTTCCTTGCCAGCCTCCACCTCTAAGTCACTGCGGGGATAAGCCACACACAACAACACATACCCCTCTGCCTGTAACTCGGGGGATAAACCCATGCCATCACTCTGATCTACCTCTCCCCTGATAATTTTAGCAGCACAGGTGGTACAAACCCCGGCACCACAAGAAAAGGGCAAGTCAATATTGTTTCTTTGAGCTACATCCAGAATCTTCTCGTTTTCCGCTACCTGGAAACTGTAAGTTTGTCCCTGATGGGTTACCTTTACTGTATAGGTTTTAGTCATTTTGTGGTAGACTGTATCTCTTTATCGTCACAGAGTTAGATTATAGTCCTAGTTGTTACCTTTGGGGAGGCTGGGGTGGTAATTTTCCCCCCAACCTGGATTATACAAAACTACACAGCAGGTTCAACCAAATTCTCTTCCCCTTCTATAACCCGGGCGGAAATAATCTTGTCTTCAGGAGTAATCTCTTCTAACACCTCCGCGCCTTCCACTACATACCCAAAAACGGCAAAACGCCCATCCATCAGGTTATACCCTGGTGGTGTTAACTCATTGTCAAACTTGAAGAAGAAAAATTGGGACGAACCTCCGTTAGGATCAGTACTGGGACGTGCCAAAGCTACTGCCCCATAGGCGCTAAAGGGCAATACCGGTTGTGCCAGAGGTTTGCCCACATCCTCCGTGGTAAACCCATAAAGAGGCTCAGATTCCCCTTTCAACAGTATTTCTAATGGTATCGCTCTGTATTTACCTGTTTTCGGGTCAATGAATCCCTCCTCTGGCCCTTCTGGGTCACCTGTTTGTACTACAAAGCGATCTTCAACCCTAATAAAGGGAAGGCCATCATAGAATTTCCGTTTTACCAAGTCCACAAAATTACCGGCAGTTACAGGGGCACTATAGCCATCCACCACTACAATCATATCCCCTTTAGTGGTTTTGATTTCCACCTTTGCACGCCCCAAAAGTTGTGGCAGATGAGAGTATTCCTCGGGCACCTTGAAAGGGAAGCCCTTTACCATGCTTTCTTCTAATTCAGTGATGTTGTCCAGGATATTGTCTCGTAGTTGCAAAATCTCCTCCTTGTCTTCTGCCGCCACCGCCTCCTCTAATTTACCCACCTTTTCGGTGATGGCTGCCAGTAATTCTTCCCCCCTAGCTCTTTTTTCCTCAGGCACACTGGCTAAAATCTCATCTTTCCGGTTTTTCAGCAAAAATGAGGCATTTTTCACCTTCTTTGCCACCAAAGACCAACGTTTTCGTCTTGCCTCCTTCTCCACCTGTTCTATATCCCTCTGAATCTCTCTGATAACCTTGTTATCTATGGGGAGGGCGTAACGTAGTATAGCCTCAGGATCAGTAATAGCATCTCCCTGTGCCAATGCCGCTTTAGCCGACTTTGTGGTTACAGGGTTAAGGAGAAATAGGACTACAATTAAAATGCATTTTATTATTAGGCTCCACCAATTGTTTTTCATAATATCAGTTTTCATCATAAAATTTCCCCTTTTCATTATTTCATAAAACCACAAATCTATAGTCACGCCCTTAGGGTTTTCTCCTATGGCACTGGTAACCGCAGAATTTGCGGGTACACCGAGGGTCTTTTGAGCTTATTCCACTGTTATCATGTTTCTCATATATATGCCCGATGAGTGAAATTTTGCCCATGTTGCTTTCCTTTGGAGATTGGGATTATTTTCTGCTACGAATAACTGCAAATCTCATTACAACCGTCAGTTATTGTCTTATCAGCACCGTATTAATTTGGCTTGTTTGTCGTGGTGACTATCTCTTTCCTCGTGCCCCTCTCCAATTGTTACTACTACTAGTTATTCTCTCCTATTTTACCTATCTAACCAGTATTATTAATACTTCCTCTCCTCCCAACCTTTTATTCCTTTTAATATTTATCTTCACCCCTATTTTTGCTACCCTCGCCCTCATGAAAACACTCCATTCAATCGCCCTTTTACAAGGTTTATCTTCCACAGCTACCCTTCCACAAGCTGGGGCCGAAGACACCCCATCCAAGCTAATATCAAAAAGCCCCCTGGAAATTCAAACTCTTAACCAAAGACTTCAACGCCAAATAGAATTAGAAAAGATGGCTACCCAAATCTCTAGAATGTTTATCAAAGTCTCCCCTGAAGACATAGAACAAAAAATTAACTACTCTCTCCAATCTTTGGCTAATTTCCTTCAAGCAGATAGGGCAGCTTTAATCCTTTTTGAGGAGGGTAATTTTCTGCCCCGTGCTCAGTTTCTCTACGGATATGAAGACAAGAGTTTTGCCAATTTAAAACTAAATATGGCTGCCTTTTTGAACGATAATGTGTTAGAACAGACTCGAGACGTCGGCGTGTTGAACGGTGTAACAGAGGTGGAAATAGATGACTTAAAAGTCACAGCTATACCCCTGGTAACTGAAAAGACGTGGGGATGCTTGATGTTAGAATCGGAGAATAAAAAGAGACTGTGGCGAGAGGAGGAGAAGAATTTTTTGGTTTTGATAGCGGACATTCTTGCCAAAGGGATAGATAGTTTCCGCTGCCGGGAAAAGCTAAAAAAATGTAATTTGGAACTGCAAAATTCTAATCAAGAATTAGAGCAATTTGTCTACATAGCTTCTCATGATTTACAAGAACCTCTAAGGGTAGTTAGCAGTTTCTGTGAGATTTTGGCTGAAGAATATGGAGATAAATTTGATGAGGAGGGTAGACAATATCTAGGTTTTGTTATTAAAAGTTCCCAGAGAATGAAAGAGCTAATAAAAGATTTATTAGCCCTGTCCAGAATTCACACAAGGGCAAGGGAATTTACCCCGGTAGATTGTAATGAAGTGTTGCAGGAAGCACTGGAGAATTTGAAGATAGCAATTGCGGAGAAAAATGCACAGGTAAAGGCCGAAAAACTGCCTACGGTAATGGCGGATAGGTTTCAGCTAATTCAACTGTGGCAAAACCTGGTTAGCAACGCCATCAAATTCAACAGAAGCCCAATACCTATTGTAGAAATTACTGCAGAATCCCTAGAGGGAGAATGGCGTTTTTGTGTTGCAGATAATGGTATAGGTATTGCCCCGGAATTTCGTGAAAGAATATTTATAATTTTTCAGAGACTCCACAGCGATATGGAGTTTGAAGGAACAGGCATTGGCTTGGCAATATGTCGCAAAATAGTCACCCGTCACGGCGGCAAAATTTGGGTAGAATCTGAAGAAGGAAAGGGCGCTAAATTTTACTTTACCCTTCCGAAACATAGGTAAATTTTCCTTAGATGCATAACTTTAAAAGTCTAGGCAACTGACGTCCCCCGTTGTCGTCCAATCTTACGGGCCCATTTAGACAACATTTTAAATACAAAGTTTTAATAAAATTGTTTGTTTTGAATGGATGAAAGCGATATGAAACTGACAAAAACTCCACAAGTTTTACTGGTAGAAGACTCCCTAGCAGACATCACCCTGATAAAAAGAATTCTCCGCCAAAGACAAATCCCAAACGAATTACATGTGGTAAACGACGGAGTAGAAGCAATGGCTTTCTTGAGAAAAGAAGGCAAGTACCAAAATGCACCCATTCCCCACATTATTTTGTTGGATTTAAACCTCCCAAAAAAAAATGGAAAAGAAGTATTAAAAGAGATAAAATCTGATCCCGGGCTCAGACTCATACCAGTAATAATACTTACCACCTCTGACAATGACCAGGATATTAGAGACTGTTATAAAGAGTATGCTAATGCCTATCTATGTAAACCCAACAGTTTAGAAGGCCTATCGGAATGTATGGCTGCCATTGAAAACTTCTGGTTCAGATTCGTGGAGTACACTATAGAATGTAGTTAGGCCGACACGGGTGATGGGAATATTTATTGGTTTCTATGTTATCGCCAATCCCTCATTTAAATATTTTGCTGGTGGAGGATAACCTCCCCGATGCTATACTAATTGCCAAACACTTGAGTAAAATTGAAAAGCCACGGCTATCCCTCTGTCATGTTTCTACCTGTAGAGAGGCTGTACGATGCCTTGAGGAGGAAAAATTTGATGTGATTTTGTTGGACTTATCCTTGCCAGATAGTTTCCAATTAGATACCGTAAAAAAGATAAGTGCAGAGGCGGAAAACACGGCAATTATTATTCTAACAGGTTTGGATGACGAAAAAGTGGCTCTCGACTCCCTTAGGGAAGGCGCCCAGGATTATTTGGTGAAAAATGAGATTAATTCCACCGTATTAAAAAAGGCAATTTGCTATGCCATAGAGAGAAAAAAACAGGTGCGACACCTCAAACACTTGGTAGACATACTACTTGATTCTAACAGAAAACTAGAAGACTATGCCAGACAAGTATCCCATGATTTAAAACAACCATTACAAACCATTTTAGGGAGTGGAAAACTAATTGGCTATCTGGAAGAAAATGCCGGCGAAAAAACAAGACAACTCCTGAATATGCTGGTAAACTCCGCAGAAAAAATGAGTGATATGATTGAAGCTTTGTTGTCGGCGTGCCGAGTGGGAGGAGAAGATGAAAAAGAGTGGCTAGACTGCGAGAGGATAATAAAAGAGGTACTAGAATTACTGGGAGAGCAAATCAGAGCTAAAGGTGCGAAAATAACAATTAATTTCCCAGCTAAATTCAGACCAGTGATGGTATACTATAACCGAGTACAGTTGGAGAGAGTCTGGCAAAACCTCATCAGTAACGCCATAAAATACGTACCAGAAGACAGAAAACCAGAAGTGGCAATAGCAGCGGAAAAACACCAAAACCAATGGCTATTTATGATTAGTGATAATGGCATTGGGATTAAGGAAACAGACTATGAGAAAGTATTTTTGGCCAACCAAAGACTGTCGGAGGGGGAGAAAATGGCAAAAGGTAGTGGCATGGGTTTAGCTATTTGCAAACAAATAATAGAAGACAATGGGGGGAGAATTTGGGTACAATCCTCCATATATCAGGGAAGCACATTTTTCTTTACCATCCCAACTCGCAGCTGACATTATTAAGCTCGTTGTGGCACATCATGACAACTATCCATCTACAATGAATGGCAGATTTGACCTTTTTGTGGCTTTAAATCATTGTGTATTGTGTTGAAACGGCGGGGTTGAGTTGAGGAGGGAAAGTTAGGATTCTTTCAATTGGTTAAGGGGTATCCAACCGGGCAGCCACAAGTTACGATCCTTTAATTGTTGGGCATTAATCCAGAAACGCACAGTCTCATCACAGGACGACATCATCTCCGCAAAAACCCACCCAGCCTCATCCCTACGGTTGACAACCTGAAAGTGTCGCCACCCCCAGGTAGTCTGAGTGGAAGTCCATTTTGAGCCTATTAGATGAGGAAACTTCTGCTTTTTTTTTACCATAAACTCGTCCAACAGGCAACCCCCCCAATTATACAAGATAACAGTCCAAGGAGTATAATCACAAAAAACAGTTTTGCAGCCCTGAAAAAGGAAAAAGGAGGATGAATGAGAATTCTACGGCCTTGCCTAACCCTAGGACTAGGGTTAATAATACAAACTAGTATAGCAGCACAGACTCCCCCTAGCCCCATCAGCCATCAACGGGTTTTAAAACCACTTTCCCCTTCTTCCCTCTCTTCTAATCCCCAACCCCCAATCCTTAACCCCCCAGCCTACACCCTCGATGGCGGCGACGTCATTCAGGTTAACGTTTTTGCCCTCCCTCAGAGTGTTGCAACGGTTTTCAATGATGGTACAATTACTCTCCCCCTTATTGGCGTGGTGAATGTCAGGGGCAAAACCATCCCAGAAGTCAATAACCTTTTGACAAAACTTTACAGTAAATATTTAAAAAGGCCAGCAGTGGACGTAATACTATTAAAGACGAGGCCAATACAGGTGGCGGTAGTGGGGGAGGTGAATAAACCGGGAAACTACAGTTTATCCTCTCAGGAAAAGCAGGCAAGGGTGAGTGATTTGTTGGTGTTGGCTGGGGGGTTGACAGTTTCTGCAGACATCAGACAAATTCAGTTGAAAAGGAAAGAAAACAGCAGGGAGGAAGTCTACTTCTTAGACTTTTGGCAACTGTTGCAACGGGGAGACTTATCCCAAGATGTAAGATTACAAGACGGGGATGTAGTGATTGTACCCAAAAAGGAGAACATGGAGTTAGGGGAATACCGTCAGTTAGCAGATGCCACCTTTGGCATTAAATACAATACTCCCCCCAGTATTACCATCATAGGCGAGGTAAATAGTCCTGGTGTCTATACCCTCCCCGTTGACAAAGGAATTCCTCGTCTCACCACTGCCATCCAACTTGGTGGTGGTGTCAAGGAATTGGCAGACATTCGGAACATTGTAGTAACAAGAACTACTAGGGATGGACAGACTCATACTATCGCGGTAAATCTCTGGGACATGTTACAGTCAGGAGATATAAACAAAGACATACCATTGCGAGATGGTGATACCATATTTATACCCCCCGCCAAGGAGATTGAGCCAGCAGAGGCGGAAAAAATAGCGATGGCTAATTTCTCTCCTGGCAAGATTACTGTCAATGTGGTGGGGAATGTGCGTCAACCAGGTATTATCACCTTAAAGCCTAATACTAGTCTTAATAATGCCATTTTAGCGGCTGGGGGCTTTGACCAGGCGGGTGTTAATCCTGTTGTGGAGTTAATTAGAGTTAATCCCAATGGTACAGTTACCAAAAGGGAAATTAAGATAGACTTACAGGCGGCAGTGAATGAACAGACAAACCCCATTCTAAAGAATAATGATATTGTAGTGGTTAGTGGCACTGCCCCTGTTAACAGAGGCTCAAATAATATTCTAGGGGTTCTTGGCACTATTTTCCCATTTTTAGGTATTTTCAATCTCTTCCGTTAGTTCAGTTTTGTCTTTGCTATGTCCAAAAAATTGCCTCCTTTTCCTGGTAAATATCCCCATAATTATTCCGACTCCCCTTTTGAGGATATCCCAGATTATTTACCCCGAAATCTTCAGCCAAATTCTTCTAGGAATTTAGAGATTGCCGAAAATTTTGAATCCGAAGAATCCTCCGACGAATTGTCCTTTATTTGGCAACTATTTAAAAGACGCTGGCTAATAATTTTATTTACCACCCTAGGGATGACAGTTGGTGCCCATTGGCTATCCATGGCACAAACCCCTATTTATGAGGGGAAATTTCTCCTTTTAATTGAAAAAGAAGAGAAGACACTACCTCCGCCACAAACCACAAATGCCGATGGGCTCCAAATCAATCCTACCCGGACCATTGTTGATTATAGCACCGAAATTCAGATTTTGGGTAGTCCCACTGTTTTGGCGCCTATTTTAAAGGAAATTGCCACTCGCTATCCAGATATCTACAGGGATATAGACATTCAAAATCTAGATAAACTTAACATAAGACAGATAGTAAATACTAAGATAATCGAGGTATCATTCCGCCACCAGGATAAGGAAAAAATCAATTTTGTCCTCAACACGATAGCCAAACACTACCTTAAAAATGGATTGAATCCCGGCGGGAGGGGCGAGGGGGTAAAATTTATCAATCAACAAATATCTGCCTTCCAAAACAGGGTGGCGAAAATAGAGTCAAAAATAGAGAATTTAAGAAGGAAATACCAATTCATTGATCCCCAAATTCAGGCCAAAGAATTAACTCAACAATTAATTGCCGCCGAGAAGGAATATCTAACCACTGACATTCAATTAAAACAGGCGCAGGTCGCCTATGAAAACCTCCAAAAACAACTAAATATGACACCGAAAGAGGCCATTGCTGTAAACGACTTGACAGAATCACCTCGTTATCAAGCCCTACTACAACAGTTACAACAAGTAGAATTAGAAATAGCCAACAAATCCGCCATTTTTACCGACGAAAGTCCACAAATATTGACCCTAAAAGAGCAAAAGGAGAATATACTCAAATTATTGGAGGAGGAGAAAGCAAAATATCCAGTTAAAACAGAACAAAATAATAGCAATGTAGGGTATAGTCAGATAAGGGCAAAATTAACCCAGGACCTGTTGAAAGTAGAGAATGATATAAAGATACTAAAAAGCCGCAAAGAAGGATTGACGAAACTATTAGAAGGTATAAGGAAAAGAATAAACCAGTTGCCGTCTGTAGCAAGAGAATATACAGAATTGCAGAGAGAATTGAATTATACCACAGATAGTCTGAAGAGATTCATGGAAGCCAAGGAGAAACTAGAAATCCAAGAGTCACAGAGAGGGAAAGATGCCCAATTACAGTTGATTTCCCCGCCACAGGTGAGTGACAAACCCGTTTCCGCCTTGCCCTTCTTGCCGATTCCCCCATGGTTATTGGGTTTATTGGGAGGCTTAACAGTGGGGATAACAATAGCCGCAATCATTGACAAATTGGATGGAACTGTCTACAATGTCCCCCAACTAAAAACCATCACTAGAATACCAATTCTGGGTGCAATTCCCCTAGACAAGAGTATAAGTTGGACAAGGAGAAATAGACCAATATTTACCAGTAATTTTCCGGGGAAAACCATAACAGAAACAGGAGAAATTATTATCCCCTCCTCCCTTCGTGATGCCTGTCAACATCTACTTGCCAATCTGAGCCTCCTCCTTCCAGATTATGAATGTAATCTTATAGTAGTAACATCACCCCAGCCGGAAGAGGGAAAATCCACAGTGAGTTTGAATTTGGCAAAAACGGCGGCGAAAATGGGAAAAAGGGTAATATTAGTAGATGCCAACTTGAGGTTGCCGCGACTCCATCAGCTGGCGGGTGTAGAAAATGAGATGGGATTGAGAAACATCCTCGCTGGTGAGACGAAATGGGAAGAGGTTATAATACCGATGGGCAAAAATCTCTCCCTGATAACAGCAGGAGGGGAAACCAATGGGGTAAACCAGCAAGATGGTTTCTTTCCCTTCCTTTCCACTTCCCTTTCCAGATGGGTGGGAGAGGTTAAGGCTTGTGGCAAATTCGATTTAGTGATTTACGACACCCCCGCCTTCCTCAACTTTTTTGAGACGAAAATCATCGCCTCCCACTGTGACGGCATCTTACTAGTAATGAGGATGGGGAAAAGCCAATACAATCACCTGACGCAGGTGTGCGAACAATTACGTCTTGCCAATGCTAGACTGCTGGGTATAGTGGCCAATGGTGTTAATTAACATGTTAATCAAGACAACACCCCCACCGCCGTTTTCAGTCTATCGCTGATTCTCCTTAAAACCCCATTAATAAAACGATAACCGTCTTCCCCCGAATACTGTTTAGCGATTTCCACCGCTTCGTCTATAGCTACTTGGTGCTCCAAATGTAGATAAGCCATTTCTGCCGTGGCGACTCGGAGGATGTCAGCATCAATTTGGGTTAATCTATTAAGGGACCAACCTTCCATCACTTCATCAATAAGTTGATTAATTTCCCGTTTATGGGCCTGCACACAGTTTATAATTTCAACAGCATATTCTCTTACCTCCTGCTGATTGCATAGTTGTACAAATTCTGGAATTTCTAACACATCTCCGAGACGATTAATAGCCTTTTGTGTCATGGAGATAGCATCTTCCAGCATGGCACGGGCGGTGGCTATATTAGCGGCACGAGTTTCACTTTTCAGTAAATGCTCATAACTGCGATTTAATTCTTCTGAGGCATTTTCCAGGGTTTGTTCAACTTCTGCCGTTAGGGTTCTAGTGGCGGCTAAAATTAAATCATGGATGTCTAGTTCCTTCTTTTCTGATTTACTCCTAATTTGACTTAGACTTAGCAATGCCAAAATTCTTGCACTGCGGCGGGGTTGTTGACGATGTGCCATGGTTTTAGTAGGAATCAAAAAACTTCCCGAGCCGTATTACTATTGTCCAACTTTTAGGGCTAATTGTCAACCTCAATTGAGTTTTCTTTATGTTCAAATAGTTGTAGCAGCTTGAATAAATTTACCTTGGTTTCTGCTGTGGTTTCCCCAAGCAATCCTGCTATTTCTTGCGCCACTTTCATCTGATTATGGACCACTTGATTCACCTGTTTAATGACTTCTTCTTGCATCTTGGCGATTTCTTTTTTTCGTCTGACTTCTTCTGTTAAATCGATGAGAATACACAAGATCAAATCTTGTTCAGGAATGGGGTAGATAAATTCTCGGACAAAGATTTCCGCTTTAGGGTATTCCCTAATTTCATTTTCAATCACTGTTTGTTTTTCCCAGGCAGTTTTCAAGGGGGCAATATCTCCCAAAATATTAACAGCTTCTTCCCCTCTAATATGACAGCTGGGAAGTTTAAAAAGGGAACAAAAGGCGGGATTGACCAACTGAATTATGAACTGAGAATTGACAGCAAGAAGGGCGTTAGGATGGTATTCCCAAGCCAGTTGGTAAAGATAACAGAGATTAGTTATAGACATAGTAGTTCAAATCCAATCTTCTCTATCTTGTTCTGCATTTATTTTATTACAATAAATAGACTGAGGCTGATGCAATTTGCGGGCGGTGGCGAATAATTCTTCTTCAGTCATGCCCCATTGTTGTAAAATAAAATCCAAATCCCTTTGAATATCCCTTGCACCGGGGAAACCCTGATAACGAATTTTTAGTCTAGCCACCTCTGCTATGTTGTAATCAGTTTTGCCCTCCGCCTTGATCATATCAATAATCTTACGATCTTCCGGGGCCAAAGGGTGTTTTTGCTCCAGAGTCATGGTATTTTTATTGTGACCTGATAGTGGGTGGGATATGCAGTCTTATTGTCTATTCGCACCGGCGAAAATAAACCTCCATTTAGAGATTATAGGGGATAGGCCAGACGGATACCATGAACTGGTAATGGTAATGCAAAGTGTGAGTCTGGGGGATATTATCAGAATTAGAGCCAACGGCAGAGAGGAAATTCGTCTATTTTGTAACCACCCCCAAGTGCCACTGGATAACACCAACTTAGCATACAAGGCCGCCCGGAGAATGCAACAAGAATATCCCGCAGCCAGTGCCCTAGGAGGGGGGGTAGATATTACCATAGAGAAGAACATACCCGTGGCAGCAGGTTTAGCGGGAGGCTCAACAGATGCCGCGGCGGTGTTGGTAGGGATTAACCTGCTGTGGAAGCTGGGTCTAACTGTGCCAGAATTGCAACAAATTGGCGCCACCCTTGGTTCGGATGTGCCATTTTGTATTTCAGGAGGTACTGCACTCGCCACCGGGAGGGGGGAAAAAATTGAACCCCTACCAGATTTACAAAACCTGTGGGTGATACTAGCGAAGTATGAGAGTTTAAGTGTGTCCACTCCTTGGGCCTACAAAACCTATCGGGAGAAGTATAGCCGCCAATATCTATCCAATCCAGAAGATATCCAAAGACGCACCCATCAAATCCACAGTGGGGATTTGGTAAAGGCCATCAGCCAAAACAATGCCCGGCAAATAGGGGCTCTATTGTACAATGACCTAGAAAAAGTGGTCTTGCCCGCCTATCCTGCCGTAGCGGAGCTCATAGAGGCCTTTAGGCGCAAAAATGTGTTGGGGTGCATCATGTCTGGCTCAGGTCCAACTGTCTTTGCCTTGTGTGAGAGTCAATCCCAGGGGGAAGAGGTAATCAGTCAGGTAACAGCAGAAATAAACAACCCCGATTTACACTGCTGGTTAGCCCAGGTGTGTCCTCATGGTATCATAACAGTGCAAAACTAGGCATTATGGATTTTGTTTTCTTCTCCAAGCTACTCCCCTTATTCCTATATCCCCTTGGGTTGGCTTGTCTTCTTTTGGCAGTTTCCCTCCTGTTGTGGTGGTGGAAATTGTCTCGTTGGTTTCCCCTACCCGTGGTTGTAGCACTTGCCCTGTTGTGGTTAGCCGGTAACGAGGGAGTGAGTAACCTGCTAGTGACATCTTTAGAATGGCAATACATCAATAGCCCCGATACTATCCCCCCAGCCGAGGCTATTGTCATTTTAGGAGGAGGAGTCAAACCCCCCGTCTATCCCCGCTTTATGCCAGACTTGGCCGAATCAGGGGACCGTGTTATATATGGCGCTCAACTGTATCACCTGAAAAAAGCCCCCCTAATAGTAGTAACTGGTGGCAGGATTCCCTGGAAGGAAGGAGGAAGCCAATACCTTTCAGAGGCTGATGACATGGCAAACCTCCTACAAATGTTAAACATCCCCCAACAAGTTATCCTCAAAGAAGGCAAATCTTTAAATACCTACCAGAATGCCATCTACACCAGAGAAATCCTCCAAAAAAGAGGCATTTTTCGCATTATACTAGTTACCTCAGCCCTTCACATGCCTAGAGCGGTGAAAATCTTTGAAAAACAGGGCTTCGAGGTGCTTCCCGCCCCTACCGACTACCTGGTTACTATCCAAGACTTATCCCCTGAAAGACACACCTGGCAAAACCTCATGGTTGGCTTCTTCCCCGACGCGGAGTATTTCTACAAAACCAGCCTTGCACTAAAAGAATACATTGGTATCCTCATCTACAAACTACAAGGCTATCTGTGATAGTAAACCCGATAACCACATCCCTTAACCCAAAACTTGCAACCTGAAAAAGGGAAAAACCGTCAACAGGCTTCAGATTGGCAAAAAAGGAAGAAATCCACCATGAATACCAATGCCCCCTCCTTCGCCACCGCCTTATTTATGGCACTCACCCTCACAGCTGGTGGTAATATGCCCCTAATAGTAGCCGGGTTGAACACACCAGTATTGGCCCAGAATGTCCAGTTTACAGACGTGCCTGACAACCACTGGGCGGCAGCCTTTATCAGAGAATTAGTAGCAAGGGGTATTATAGCCGGCTTTCCTGATGGCACTTTTCGCCCAGAAGCCCCAGTCACCCGTGCCCAGTTTGCTGCCATGGTACAAAAGGCCCTCCCCAAGAAACCTATCCGTCCTACGGCACGCTTCAACGATGTTCCCAATAATTACTGGGGGGTGACGGCTATCAATAACGCCTATGCCATGGGATTCCTGTCAGGGTATCCCGGTGGCCTGTTTCGTCCGGAACAAAATATACCCAGAGAACAGGTTTTGGTATCCTTAGCCAATGGTTTAAATTATACCCCATCGGGGAACGTCAACAACACCCTCAACTTTTTCCTGGATGCCGGTAGTATTTCCAATTTTGCCCGTACTCCCATCGCTGCAGCCACCGAAAAACGACTGGTGGTAAACTTCCCTGACACCCGGAGACTCAATCCCACCCGCAACGCCACCCGCGCCGAGGTGGCAGCCTTTATTTATCAGGCATTGGTAGCAGAAGGGAGGACAACTGCCATTAACTCCCCCTATATAGTAACCCTGACTCAAACCCCCGTGGTCAGAAATAATACCATCCCTGCCGGCACCCTCATCCCAGTAGTCTATGATAAGGCAGAGAAAATACTGGTGACGAAGACAGAAAGTGTGCCCCTTGACTTAACTGTAGCTCAAGACATCAGAAATGCTAGTGGTGCTGTAGTTGTCCCCAGGGGAAGTATAATAAGGGGGGGATTACGTCCTTTCGGTAACGGTACTCGGTTTGTAGCACAAGAGCTAGAACTAGTCAATGGACGACGGTATCGTCTCGAGGCGACTTCCAATGTGGTTACGGAAACAGAAACGGTTTCTAGGGGGGTGAATGTAGGTAATCTCATAGCCAATGCCGCTATTGGCACGGCCGCTGCCGCCGCCATCGCCGCCATAACCGGGGATAAGAGGGTTACCACTGAGGAGTTGTTACTGGGGGCGGGCGCCGGTATCCTTGCCACCTTAATCCCACAATTTTTGGGTCTAAATCGGGTAGATTTAATAGTGGTAAAACCTGGCAAAAACCTCAATGTCAGCCTCAATAGTGACCTGGTGTTATAACCAGGGTTTGGTGTTATAAATTTGGGGGGTTTTTACTCCTTGTTTAATCCCCCTTGTCAGCCACCAATGGAAGAGGTATTGTACAACATATCCCCAGGCGTGGGAATGTAATGGTGACGGAAAAACAGCGGAATTTGGTGACCATAAAAGAAGCGAGTAAATGGGCATCAAAATATCTGAACAGGAGGGTAACAGTTTCTAATATCTACTATCTACTTCAATATGGAAGAATAAGCAAGTATGGAGCAGATAATACTACTCTCATAGATCTAGACGATCTAAAAAGCTATTATGACTCTTTAAACCACAAAAAAAATTACTGGGAGAAAGTATTAGGAAAGCTGAACTGGAAACTGGCCTTTAGTGAATATAAAGAAAGTGAGAGAACTAAACATGTTCATGGATTACATCCCTACAAGGGCAAATTTATTCCTCAGTTAGTAGAGTATTTTATTGACCCTCATACTGATGAATTCAAAAAAGAGATTTATTTTTATCCTGGAGATATTGTTTTGGACCCCTTCTGCGGCTCTGGTACAACTTTGGTTCAAGCTAATGAACTAGGAATACATGCCATTGGAGTTGATGTGTCCTTTTTTAACACGTTAATTTCTAAAATAAAAGTTGCCAATTATAATCTTTTGGAAGTAACTAGAGCCATCTATGAACTTACCCGGAGTCTGAAAGGCTTTCAAGGTAGTACGCCTAACAGGAAATTTGAATCTGAATTATCCCTTGAACTCTCCTGGTTTAATGCTAAATATTTTCCCTCACCAGAGTTCAAAATAAAGGTTGTAAATCGGGAGGTTAATGAAGATGAATATGGGCGAGAAAAAGAACAGGAGTTTCAGATTATATACAATAAACTTTTGGAAAAATACAACATCAGATTAAAACAAGATAACCCCAAAAGTTTTTTGGAGAAGTGGTATCTGCTTCCTGTGAGAGAGGAGTTGGATTTCCTGGCAGGAGAAATTAAAAACATGAGTGAAGGTATTATTAAGGATTTACTGATGGTAATATTAAGCAGAACTGCCCGCTCATGCAGGGCCACAACTCATGTCGATTTGGCAACATTAAAAAACCCCGTGTTTAATCCATACTATTGTAGAAAACACAAAAAGATATGCAAGCCCATATTTTCCATTTTAGATTGGTGGGAAAAATATACCAAAGACAGTCTAAGGAGACTAAAAGAATTTCAAAAAGTGCGCACTAATACCTTCCAGATTTGTATTGGAGGAGATAGTAGAACAATTGATATTTATGGGGAAATAAAAAAAATAAATCCTGACTTTGCCCAGTTGGTTCAAAACAAGAAAATTAAAGGAATTTTCACCAGTCCCCCTTATGTCGGACTAATTGACTACCACGAACAACATGCCTATGCCTATGAAATTTTTGGCTTTGAAAGAAAAGACGAACTAGAAATAGGACCTCTTCATAGAGGACGGGGAGAAGAGGCAAAAAAATCTTATGTTGTGGCAATAGCAGAGGTTTTAAAAAACAGTAAGAAATACTTACAAGATGACTATAATGTGTTTTTAATAGCCAACGATAAGTTTAATCTTTATCCCAAAATAGCTGATATTGCTGGGATGAGAATCGTCAATGAGTTTAAACGTCCGGTTTTGTGTCGTGTGGAAAAAGATAGAGAAAATCCCTACGGCGAATCCATTTTCCATCTGAAGGAGAAATAGAGATAATTCTATTTACATTTTTGAGCCTGTAGCCGAGGTTTTAGCTAGGAAAAAATTTGCCTATTCGCACTACCATAAGTGGTTCAAAAGCCCAATAAAGGGGAGAAATAGAGAGGGCATGTGTTTGAAATAAAAACAGCAAAGGCGAACAAAAGTGGATTTCCGTCACATCCTGTATTGGAACACCCTACAATCCCCAAAAACCAAAACCTGATAAAAGATGGAGTCTAGAAGAGAGCTCAGATACAAGGAAAAGAATTCTGGGATTTTTTGGCGGGCAATAGCGCCTACGAGGACATTTTAAACTGTTTTGAGAGGATAGGACAACAATTGACACCAGAAATAAATAAATACTTCTCGGGATTCGACAGTTACCTGGTGTTGTAACCATGAGTTGGTGTAATAAATGCGGGGGGTGTTTGCTTCTTGTTTACCTTGTTTACCCCCCTGAATATAACCCTAAATAATTCCTTGGTGTTATGAAGCGGAAGGAGTTGTATTATGCACAGGATGTTTGGAAGAAAAACTCGGGCGGGAGGCCATCACATAGGCTAACAGGGCAAATATTACAGAAACCACATAGCTGAAGTCTAGCCCCAATAGATAGTGAGAGATAAGCCAAGTGGCAGCACCGGTTATAATGGCCGCCTTAGCCGACAGGGCATTGCCTAGGGGAGAATACAACCCCAAAATCATGGCCACGAAAATTCCAGAGGTACCAAAAGCCGAGGCTTCCTCTACCAAATTGTATACCCCCTCCCCATATATGGCTAGCACAAAAGCAATGACACCCATGCACACTACTGTAACTCTTTGTAAGTACAGTTTAGTCCTTTCCCGCATGTTTCCCCACAAGGGGATGATAATATTGTGGGAAAGCAGGGCCGAACAGGCCAACAGGGCACTATCTACCGTGGACAAAATTGCCGACACCAGGGCGCCAATAAACACAATGTAAAGGGCAGGGGGCAAAAACTTCCTCGCCACCATTGACAAAATTTGTTCTTCTTCCGCTAACTCAGGGAAAAGGGTAAAACCAATCAAACCCAAACAGAGGGGAATCAAGCCTATCAGCAGATAACACAAGGCGGCAAACAGAGTCGCCCTCTTGGCTATCACCTGATTCCTGGAGGCCAAAATCCTAGATACTAACTCCTGAGCCACTAATGAACCAGTAATGGGCACCAACCAAGTCTCCAGAAATACTAATCCCTGGTGGACAATATTGTCACCGTTGTATTGCAGCCAATTGAGATGACTAGGTTCAATTTGAGCCAAAGCGGAATTAACACCCCCAAAATGGTTAAAAACCGAGAAAATCAGGAAAAATAAACCGAGAATCAGAATTGTGCCCTGAAACAAGTCCGTCCAAGCATCCGCCAATAACCCCCCGGAAACGGTATATACAATTACCACCATGGCGGCAAGAAAGGTAGCTGTCTCCACCTTCAAAGAGGAAGCGGAGGAGAGAATTAAACCAAAGGCCCTTATCTGTGCCGCGGCCCAAAGAAGAGAGCCAGGTATAAGAAACATAGCCGTTAGTCTTTCCACCCTCTCGGAGAATCTAACCCGGAAATAGTCTGCTAAGGTGGTTAGTTTGAGCCTGTATAAGGGCACAGCTATAAAC
>DVEF01000091.1 GCA_015295805.1 Geminocystis sp. M7585_C2015_104
ATTTTTCTACCAGTTTGATTATAAGAGTTTTGAAATCTTGGCTTTTTTCAGTTTGAAGATAATTTTCTCCAGTTCATCCAGGTCTTTAATCACTATTCTCTTTGGCATTTTAAAATACCTCGTTGCAAGATGTTTTGTACTCTACCCATAAAAAAAATCCCTATCCCCTATCCCCTTTATCCTGTCCCCTTTCTGCAATAGGTTTTGTTCTGTACTATCATAACCACTCTCCCCTTTAACAATAAAAATGCCCCTGAATACTTCTTATTACTCCCTCAAATGCTAAGGTACCCCTCCTTTAACCACTCCCCCAGGGGCAGGCTTGTTGTATGAGCTATCAAGACTAATGCCATCATATTTACTGACTTTTCTATGTCCTTATTCATTATCTCATTTAAACTTAGTATACCCCCCAAATATCTAAAAGAAAGTTTCTTCTGTTTTCAATCCTCCTTCGGCTGTTTTACATCATTAGTAAACCCAAATATTCTCTTGCTATTTACAACTGACGGTAACTAAATTTTCTGTACATTATTGAGATTCTATCTCCCCTTAATGCTAGCCAATGCAGAATATTCCTTGGGCTAAAATGTTTTCGAGCTTCCTCTAGGAATAATTGTTTCTTCCCGCTAGAATAATCGTTTTTCCACGTTGGCTATTATAAGCTCTGCTTTTCGTTGAGGTTTTTCTGGATAAATTTGTGTGCTGTGGGGTATGGAACCTATAAATATTATTTGAATTTTTCTTTTGATATGTCCCCTTTTTTCCCATTCGTTTTAGGTTAAATTTGGCTTGAATCAATTCCCATTAATGCTCGGTTTTTCAATTAATGTTTTAATTTATTTCTTTTTGTCCAAAGTTCAGGGGGTGGAACTTGACTTTTTGTTGTTTTTTTGTTAGAACAGTAGGCAGAATGGGGGTAGGTGTGCGCAGGCGGAGGCGATGGGGCGCCCTTGATTTTTTTTTGTTTTTTTGTTACAATGGTATGTAGAATGGGGGAATGTGTCGCCATGAAGGTTGTGTCACCGCGCTGATGTTTTGACTGCCGTCTGGGATTGGGGGTTGGGGGATAGGATGTAGGGTATAGGAGATAAAACATTGTCGGGTGGTGGTGGACTATTTTATTCGTATTGCCCAAAAGCACTTATTAGCAGACAGACAAGGATATTAGCAGTGGGTATGCCGGCAGATGTTGGTGGGTGGTTGACTTGTATACTCTTAATCCAGTCAGCAGAGAGGGGAATGGTGATAACGTCAACTAAATGGATTGACTAGTAGATAACCCAAAGGGAAATAGACTTATTAGCCAGTGATAGCATATCATATGGACTGTGGTGGAGGAGCAAATGGGTAAACTGGCGGGGAAAGAGTATATCTTGTCAACGGCGTTGTCAGTCGGGTGAAAATATGCTGTATTGTATATACTGGCAAAACAAATAATTAGAAACAAGACAAGTGAATAGAAATAGACATTTAGTCGGCCATACATCACTTTTGTTAGTAAATGTGGGCTATTAGTGGACAGAAGTTATAATTGTGGAGCCAATGAGATAGAATAGAACAAGTTAAACCAGACGACTATTTACAGACTGACCATCAGGGGAGTTGACAGACACCAGTTGTGGGGAATATGCCAACCACCCTTTTGTCAGCGAATAGGTAATGGGAATAACCCCATGGATTTTGTCATATATTTGCCCTGGCTTTAGAGTAATTTTTCTCCTCGCATTCACCGAATCTCTGGTATTTAGCAGTAAAATGAAATCCTCACCTCCCCCCACGACGTCAAATCTGTGTATCTACTGTCATTATTAGGTAAGCTCATTATTTTCCCCATGTCGATTCCAAATACATACTGCCATTGGGAAGTATAATCCCTGC
>DVEF01000092.1 GCA_015295805.1 Geminocystis sp. M7585_C2015_104
CTGAGCCTACGTCTGTAATTACACATGGGCTGGACAGCAGGGCAATTATTTTTTCCAAGGTGGGGAGGATGGCCTGTATGGGGGTACAAATGACGATTAGGTCACATCCGTCATCTAAAATAGTCAGCTCAGTGCCAGCACGAGTCACAGCCCCTCGTTCCAGCGCCGTATTACAGGTGGAGGGTTTTCGGGAAACCCCTATCACCTCATGACCCCTTGCAACTAGGTCTAATCCCAAAGAGCCGCCAATCAGGCCTAATCCCACAATTCCAATCTTCATAAACCCTCTTATCCATGCCACAAAGAATTATTGTAGAGGTAAGGTAAAATGATAAGGGAGAAAGATACAGAAAACAGAAAAGACACCCGTGGTGGAAGCAGAGAGGAAACAAGAGACAGAAATTAAGTTTGACACCATTGAAGAGGCCCTAGCAGAGATAAAAGCAGGGCGTCCAGTAGTAGTGGTAGATGACGAAAATAGAGAAAATGAGGGGGATGTTATCTGTGCTGCCCAATTTGCCACCCCGGAGATGATCAACTTCATGGCGGTGGAGGCACGGGGCTTGATTTGTTTAGCTATGACAGGGGAAAGATTGGACGAGTTGCAATTACCCCTAATGGTATCCAAGAATACAGACAGCAACCAAACCGCCTTCACCATTAGTATTGACGGAGCCCCCCACACAGGTGTAACTACGGGTATTTCGGCAGAAGACAGGGCTAGGACAATACAAATAGCAATCAACCCGAAAACCAAACCAGAAGACTTGTCACGTCCAGGGCATATTTTCCCCCTTAGGGCCAAAGACGGAGGGGTACTAAAAAGGGCAGGGCATACAGAAGCCGCCGTGGATTTGGCTCGTCTAGCGGGGTTGTACCCTGCCGGGGTGATTTGTGAGATTCAAAACCCCGATGGTAGTATGGCAAGACTACCCCAGTTGTATGAATATGCTAAAAAACACAACCTCAAACTCATCAGCATCGCTGACCTAATCAGTTATCGTCTAAAACATGATCGTTTCGTCCACAGGGAAGCCTCCTGCTACTTTCCCAGTCTTTTTGGCAATTTTAGAATATATGCCTATAGGAATGTACTAGATAACACTGAACACCTAGCTATTGTCAAGGGAGAGATAGAAAAATTCCCCCACCAGCCCGTGTTGGTGCGAATGCATTCCGAGTGTTTGACAGGGGATGCCCTGGGCTCATTGCGTTGTGATTGTAGAATGCAATTACAAGCCGCCCTCAAAATGATTGAAAATGCCGGTTTGGGGGTAGTAGTGTATTTACGACAGGAAGGCAGGGGCATAGGCCTGATCAACAAACTAAAAGCCTATGCTTTGCAGGATCAGGGATTTGATACCGTGGAAGCCAATGAGAAACTAGGATTTCCTGCAGATTTAAGAGACTACGGGGTGGGGGCACAAATTCTAAACGACTTAGGCATTAAACAAATCCGCCTTATCACCAACAACCCCCGCAAGATTGCCGGTTTGAAGGGTTATGGCTTGGAAATAGTTGAGCGTGTCCCTCTTTTGGTAGAGACCAACGACTACAACTGTAACTATATGGCAACCAAGGCAGAAAAACTGGGGCACCTCTTGTTACAAACCTACCTCTGTACTGTGGCAGTAAACTGGAAAACTCCCATTGTGTCGGACCAGCAAAGGTATGAGAAACTGGAGAATATTAGGAGACTGGCCAGACAGCACAGCTTTTTAATACAAGAGGAAGTACGACCTGTGGCTCTAGCCCTGTTCAGCAAACCCGCCATGATTTTCCATCTAGGCTTTGACAAGGGCAATCTAGTCACCCCTCAGTGGTATAAAAACAATCATCATCCCTACTTGAGAGCCATTTTGGAAATTTTGGACGAAATCAGCAACTGGGAAAACTTAGACTGTTTACAATTTTTAATGGCAGATGGACAAGACCCCATGTTAGGATTACAGGTAAAACTGGCCAGAGAGACCCTCCCACCAGATGTCACCTTTCTAAACCTGAAAAAAACATTAGACAGTCAGAAAATATACGTCTACAAATGTCAGGAAGACACCATAAAATAAAAGAGTAGAAGCTCTTATCCAGAACTGCCATGTTTAGGGATGACCAGGAGAAAGAAGAAGTAATCGAGCCCTTGACCGACAATCAAGAGAGGATTTTAGCCGAACAAATACCGGCAAAAGACTCCCAAGAAATAATAAAAGTAGCAGAAAAACTCAGCAGTATAATTTCCCCCTACTTCATAGTAATTGTGGGTCTGTACCTGTTTGATGATAACTTTTTTCTGGGGGCAATTTTAATCCTAATTGGAATATTCTCCCTGTTGAATATTTCCTGGCAAGACATTTATAATTGGCTGGAGAAGGTCAGGGAGTTTTTAAAGAATGAATGAAAAGGGAAGATGAGGGCAAAAAAGCCCACATTAGAACAACACCTTAGGTGAGAGAGTTACTAAAACCCATCTCTTCCTGGTGGAGGGAGTAAACTCTGGTGCGAATTTCCTCTAAAACCCTGTTGTCCACAGCTTCCTTAGCAAGGCGGATGGCATTAAAAATAGAGGGAGACTGTGAGCTTCCGTGACTTATAACACAAACTCCATTGACGCCAAAAAGCAACGCCCCCCCGTGTTCCGCATGGTCAATTCTCTGTTTTAATCTTTTTAGGTTGGGTTTTAAGATACTGGTGCCTATTTTCCCCCTCCAGCCGTAAGGCAATTCTTCTTTGACAATCTGTAAAATGATTTCCCCTACAGCCTCTATCAATTTCAGCACAACGTTGCCCACAAACCCATCACAAACAATAACATCAAACTTGCCCGAGAGAAGATCTCTTCCCTCGGCATTGCCAACAAAGGGGATTTTGCGATTCCGACTTAGCAGTTTGTATGTTTCCTTAGCTAACTCATTTCCCTTGGTAGACTCCTCCCCAATATTCATTAAACCAACTTTTGGCTCTTCCACCCCCAATACATACTTACTATAAACAGTGCCCATGAGAGCAAATTGTTCCAGGTATTTAGGCTTACAGTCCACATTGGCACCCACATCCAGAATAATGACTGACTTACCAGGGCACATGGTGGGGAAAACCGCACCAATAGCCGGACGCTCAATACCCTTAATACGCCCCAAGGAGAGTAAGGCAGAAGCCATTGCCGCGCCAGAATGCCCTGCAGATACCACCGCCTCTGCCCTTTTTTCCTTTACCAGATTCATGGCCACATTGATAGATGCCTTTGGTTTACGACGCACTCCAGCTATGGCCTCTTCTTCCATGGTTACTACACCTTCTGAGGGCACTATCTGAATGTTTTTCAAATTCACATTATGACGTGCCAACTCCGCCCTAACTGCCTCCACATCCCCTACCAGCAATATTTCCACATCCAACTCAGCCGCGGCCCGGATGGCACCTGCTACAATCTCCCCAGGGGCATTATCCCCCCCCATAGCATCCACTGCAACTCTTGCGCGTTTCTCTACCATTGTTTTCTGTTTGGCACGAAAGTCTCTTAGATTATACCACAGTTGTCCTTCCGTAAAAGTTCTCCCCTGCCGTATGACAAGCTACTGAGGGTAGCCATAACCCCCATAAGAGTAACTTAGACGACCACCGTTAACAGTTTCCCCCGAGACACCACCCTTTTCTAAACTACCCCCATATTCTTTTGTTTTGGGGTTTCTTTAGCGTTTTGTTCTAAGTGAATGCATTTTTTTACCACCGGCGCCCAAATTTCTATTTTCATTTCCCCCCTCTCGCTCCTTTTAATCCCTAACACCATTGTATAGTATAGTATCACCGATGGAGAATATTTAGAAACAACAATAGTAATCAGGGAGTGAATTCTCTGCTTAAAAAAACTTAGGAATTAACAGGATGTATCTGTGAGATCATAAGTTTGTTGTAGGTTTACAGATGAAAAGAAAATAATAATAAAATGGCTACAGATAATAAACCCACAGTAATAATAACTGGGGCGTCTTCAGGTGTTGGATTACAGGCGGCAAAAGCCTTGGCAAAAAGAGGCTGGTTTGTGGTGATGGCTTGTCGCAACTTGGAAAAGGCAAAACAAGCGGCAGAAAGAGTGGGAATACCACCTACAGACTATCAAATTCTACACATAGACCTAGCGGATTTTGACAGTGTGCGGAAATTTGTGCAAGACTTTCGGGCAACCGGCAGAAAATTAGATGCACTAGTATGCAATGCTGCAGTTTATTATCCCCTATTAAAAGAGCCAATTCGCAACAAAGATGGCTATGAAGTCACCGTTGCCACCAATCACCTTGGACATTTCCTCCTGTGTAACCTCCTGTTAGAAGACTTACAAAAATCCGGGAATCCCCAACCCCGTTTAGTGATTTTGGGCACGGTTACCGCCAACCGCAAAGAATTTGGTGGCAAAATTCCTATCCCCGCGCCACCGGATTTGGGTAACCTAGACGGCTTTAAACAAGGATTCAAACCCCCTATTAGTATGATTGATGGCAAGAAATTTAAATCCGGGAAAGCCTACAAAGACAGCAAACTCTGTAACCTCCTCACTATGTTAGAGTTACATCGCCGTTATCATGACTCCACTGGCATTGTCTTTTCTGCCTTATACCCCGGTTGTGTAGCAGAAACCGCCCTATTCCGCAACCACCACCCCCTCTTCCAAAAACTCTTCCCCATCTTTCAAAAATACATCACTGGTGGCTATGTTTCCGAGGAGTTGGCCGGAGAGAGGGTAGCTATGATAGTAGCAGATCCAGAATACGACGAATCCGGGGTGTATTGGAGTTGGGGAAATCGGCAAAAACCGGGGCGCAAGGCTTTCAAACAGGACATTTCCGAAGAGGCTAAAGATACAGAAAAAGCCAAACTCTTGTGGGATTTGAGTAAACAACTAGTGGGACTTGCTTAAGAGTACAATAGTATAGCTTGTTAGAAAAGCCCACTCAATAACCACGGCGATAGAAAGGTTTTCTAACCACTGTCGCCGGATTTAATTTGCCCCTAATCTCCACCATCACCTTTTGTCCTACCTTACTATAACAAGAGTCTATGTAGGCCAGGGCTATCCCCCGTTGAAGAGTTGGGGAAAAAGTGCCACTGGTAACAAACCCCACAGCATTGTTGTCTACCACGAGAGAATAACCATGCCGAGGAATATGTCTGCCATCCATGGTTAATCCCACCAACTTGCGTTTCACCCCTTCTTGTTTCTGACGTAACAGTGCCTCTTTGCCGATAAAATCATGATTAAAATCAACTAGCCAGCCCAATCCTGCCTCCAAGGGGGTGGTATTCTCATTAATATCTTGCCCATAAAGACACATACCCGCCTCCAGACGAAGGGTATCCCTGGCGCCCAACCCACAAGGGGTAACCCCTTTTACTATACAATATTGCCACAGTTGCCTCCCTGTCTCCCCACTCGTCATGATTTCAAAACCATCCTCCCCTGTATACCCGGTGCGGGCGATAAATACATTCTCTCCACATAGGCTGCTATAGGTGTGAGAGAAGCCCTCCAAGGCTCCTAAATCAGCCTCTACCAGCTTAGAAAGTACATTTATGGCATTTCTCCCCTGCAGGGCGATTAGAACTAAATCTAGAGTCTTATCCTCCAGTGTTACACCCTGTGGAGCCAAGTGTGTTTGAAGCCAGGCGAAATCCTTCTCTCTAGTGGCAGCATTGACAATCAGAATGCCAGATTCCCTGCCATTTTCTTCCCCCAGGTAGTAAAAAATAACATCATCTACAATGCCTCCCTGGGGATTTAACAAAACTGTGTATTTAGCCTTGCCAGCTTTTAGATTAGTCAGGTTGGTGGGAGTAAGACGGCCAAATTTTTCCCGCAGCCTTTCGCCTTTAAAAAAAAACTTACCCATGTGGGAAATATCAAACATCCCCACCTCTTCTCTGACGGCAAGATGCTCATTTTTCACCCCAGTAAACTGTAGAGGCATCTCCCAGCCGGCAAAGGAGGTGAATTTCACCCCTTCTATTTTTGCCAGCAGGGGATAAAGGGGGGTGCGTGAAGGCTTGGAGTATGAGACTGTCACTTATCCCTGTTTGTTCACTAATACAACCCTTGCCTCTTATTATCTCATATCAGATTGTCCCACGCGGGGTAGTCTTCTCACCAGTGTTGCCATCTCAATGGCATTCATGGCATACTGCCATCCGGCATTGCTTTTTATCCCCGCCCTTTCCAAGGCTTGTTGCATGGTGTCGGTGGTGAGAATGCCAAAAATCACTGGTATGCCCGTCTCCAAAGCCACTGACGCTATCCCCTTGGCAGCTTCGTTACACACATAGTCAAAGTGGGGGGTGTCTCCCCTGATAACTGCTCCTAGACAGATAATAGCATCATAAAGCCCACTCAACGCCAACCTCCGCGCTACCATGGGGATTTCAAAACTCCCCGGCACCCACACATAGTCTACCTGATTTCCCTCGGGATTGGTGTCGATGCCGTGTCTTTTTAGACAGTCTTGACAACCACTCAACAGTCTACTAGTGATTAGATCATTAAAACGCCCTATTACTATTGCCAGACGTAGACTTGACGTCTCCTGAAAATTTCCCTCAAAAACCGCCATCTTTTCCTACATTTTGTTTTGGTTTGGTGAGCAAATATACTCATGCCCACCGCCGTTATTAATCTTAATATTTTGTTATCCTTAACATTTTTTAACAAAAAGACAAGGAGAATTAAACCACAAAGGAGTTAAGAATTGCAACAAGAATTACCAGGAGGACCCAAATGCCAGAACCAATGAACAATAAGGGTTTGGACTGATCCCAGTTTTGGGGGGTGGCAAAGGCCACTGGCACATATACAACCATCAGGCAGGAGAAAAGCACCAACAGAGTTAACACCAACTGGAATAAGATAGTCATTTTCTTAGTCTCCCAAAATATTATTTTTCCCACTAACTTTGTTTTAACAAGTTTAGGTCAAATTGGCACTTTGTTAAAGGGGATTTTCCCCAAAAGAGCTATTGGTTATAATATAATCATCGGCGTAACAAAGGCAATAACAAATCATGAACGACAACCCCCACCCCCAAGCCTCCTTTTCCCTAGAAGACTTTGCCAAAGCCCTCGAAGAGAGACAGTATGATTACCATTTCAAAGTAGGAGAGGTAGTCAGGGGCAAGGTGTTGGAATATGACGCCAATGGGGCTTTTGTGGATATAGGAGGCAAGTGCCCAGCATTTTTGCCCTTAAAGGAGGCCACATTAGGGAGCATAACCGATATAAAGGAGATATTACCACTGGGGCAGGAGTTTGACTTTGTTATCATTGGCGAGGGGAAAGAAGAGGGGCAATTAAAAATCTCCCGTCGTAGGCTTGTTATAAATCAAGCCTGGGACGAGCTAAAACAAATACAGGAAAAAGGCACCACCGTCAAGATGCTAGTGACAGGAGTTAACAGGGGGGGAGTGGTGGGATTGGTAAACGGCATTCAAGGATTTATCCCTAAGTCTCACCTATTGCAGAAGGAAAATCTAGAAACTCTCATAGGACAAACCCTAGAAGCTAACATATTGCAGATAGAACCAGAAGAGAATAAACTAACACTGAGTCAGAAAAATTTAGCCCTATCCTCCGCTATTGCCCTTTTACACGAGAGAGAAGTAATCAGTGGTAAAGTGACTAGCATTTCCCCCTACGGCGTGTTTGTCGACTTGGGAAACGGAGTGACGGGCCTACTCCATATTACCCAAATTAGTGGCGCTAAGATCACCTCCTTAGAAACCCTCTTCCAGCCAGGGGAAGAAATTAGGGTGGTGGTAATGGAGGTAGACACCTACAAAAACCGCGTTTCCCTTTCTACCAAGATACTAGAATCCTACCCCGGCGAATTCTTGGAAAACAAGGAAGCAGTGATGGCTAACGCCGAAGAAAGACTGGCAAGAAAAAAAGCAAAAAAAGATAACTGACTTTTGACAACAGTCTTCCCTACGAGCCATTGACATTAGTCTATCCAGAGAGTATGATGGATAAGCAAAGGTCAATGGAGAGGGGAGGTAAAGTTGATTCAGGCAACACTACATCAGTTAAAGGTATTTGAAACCACGGCAAGACTAGGAAGTTTTACTAAGGCAGCAGAGGAATTAGAGATAACTCAACCCACTGTCTCCAGTCAAGTAAAACAATTGACAAAGGCAGTGGGATTGCCTTTATTTGAACAAATTGGCAAGCAATTATATCTGACAGATGCTGGGAAGGAATTATTGCGCACTTGTCAGGAAGTATTCTCCCAGCTGGAAAACTTTGAAATGAAAATAGCCGACATGAAAGGCTTAAAGGAGGGAAGGCTACGCCTTTCTGTCATCACCACCGCAACTTATTTCATGCCCAGAATCCTAGGTGCTTTTTGTCAATTGTATCCCAACATTGATATTTCCCTCCAAGTGACCAATCATGAACAAATGCAACAGAGGATGATGAATAATCAAGACGATTTATACATCCTCAGCCAACCCCCTGAAGACATGGATTTGAAAAGCCAACCCTTTATCGAAAACCCCCTAGTAGTAGTGGCAAGAAAAGATCATCCTTTGGCTAACCGTCGACAAATACCCCTGGAAGAATTACAAGCCTATCCTTTTATTATGAGGGAATCCGGCTCTGGCACCCGCAAGGCAGTACAAAATTTATTCAAACAACACAATATTCAGGTTTCTGTGCGTCTGGAATTAGGCAGCAATGAAGCCATCAAACAAGCCATTCTAGGAGGCTTGGGTATTTCAGTACTATCAAAGCACACCCTCACCGGTGCCTCTCACGAAGATTTAACTATCCTGGATGTCCAACATTTCCCCATTATTAGACACTGGTATATCACCTATCTCAGCGGTAAACAACTGTCCGTAATAGCCCAAACTTTCCTCGATTTCCTCCTAGATAAAGCCCAATTAGTCCAGGTATAACTTTCAGCCAATTAAACATTCTGATTAAACCAATAAAAAAAACAATATCAACCGAACAACAAAAACCCCCTTGACAGGGGAGACGCTTAATCTTATAATAGCTGGCGACGAGGTTATTTTGTAACAATAAAAATGCTGGAATTTTTAAAGAATACAGTTTGGTTCGTCCCCTGTTACACCTTAATAGGTGGGATTTTAGCCATACTGTGGTCCCCCGGAATAATAAGGAGAACAGGCACAAGGCCAGCAGGGTATATTAACATATTAATGACATTTCTGGCCTTCTTACACAGCACAATAGCCCTATACCAAATTTGGGGAGAGCCAGCAAAAGAATACCGTTTTACCTGGTTAAATATAGCCAATTTAAACATATCTTTTGACGTGCAAATCTCCTCAATTAGTGTAGGGGCCCTGGCACTAATTACCGGCCTAAATTTCCTCTGTCAACTCTATGCCGTGGGCTACCTAGAAATGGATTGGGCCTGGGCAAGATTCTACGCCGTCTTGGGTTTTTTTGAGGCCGGAATGTGTGGTCTAGTACTGTGTAATTCCCTGTTTTTCAGCTATGTATACTTAGAGGTTCTAACCCTTGGCACCTATCTGGCAATAGGATTCTGGTTCGCCCAGCCGTTGGTAGTTTCAGGGGCTAGGGACGCTTTTTGGACAAAACGGGTGGGGGACCTTATGCTATTAATGGGGGTAATTGCCATATACCCCTTTGCCAAAACCTGGAATTACAACTATCTGGGATACTGGGCTCAAAACTCCCCTATAGACCCCACCTTTGCCACTATACTGTGTTTGGGCCTTATTGCAGGACCCATGGCTAAATGCGCCCAGATTCCCCTCCACCTCTGGTTAGACGAAGCCATGGAAGGACCTATACCTGCTACAATACTGCGTAACTCAATTGTAGTGGGGACAGGGGCCTACGTTTTGATACAGTTGCAGCCAGTGCTAGAAATATCACCTGTGGTATCACAAATAGTAGTACTGGTGGGTGCGACAACTGCTGTGTTAACCTCTCTGATATCCGTAGCCCAGATAGACGTAAAAAGGGTGCTTTCCTACCTGGTTAGCACCTATATGGGTTTAGTATTCATGGCAGTAGGCACTAATCACGAAAGGACAGCCCTACTATTGATTGCCGCCTACGCCCCCGCCATGGCTTTGTTGTGTATGAGCATTGGGGTGATTGTATGGACCAATATTACACAAGACTTGACCCTCATGGGGGGATTATGGAAACGTCGCCCCTTGCCAGCTATGGCCTTTCTAGTGGGCAGTTGGGGGATGGTAGCCTTCCCGCCGTTAGGTGGTTTTTGGGTATTGCCCCGTCTTGCCAATGAATTTCTCTCTTCCCAACCCTGGTTGTTGTGGGTGTTGCTGTTTGTCAATGCCGTTACCGCCTTTAGTCTCATGCGCGCCTTCTATCTCATATTTCTAGGCGATGTCAAACCGATGACAGTCCGCTCGCCAGAAGTATTGTGGGCCATGGTATTGCCCATGATGATTATGATGGGGATTACCCTGCATTTACCCTTTATTTTTAACCAGTTTCAATTGATTTATTTAGATTGGAAAATGGGGACAATTTTGAGTACTTCGGCAGCCTTAGGCGCCCTTTCAGCCCTGATAATTTATAGCAAGAAGCCAGCCAATGAAACCGTGGCCTTAGTTCCCCAAGATATAGGGGATTTATTCGCCTATGACTTATACACTCAAGATCTATATAAAAACACTGTGGCTGCCCTGGTAAACGCTATGGCTGCCCTTAGCAATTGGTTTGATAAATACATCGTAGACGGGGTAGTAAACTTGGTGGGATTGGGGACAGTATTTGGCGGCCAAGCATTGCGTTACACAACCTCTGGTCAATCCCAGTTGTATGTCTTCTCCATCATGTTAGGATTGATTCTCCTCAGTATAATATTAGAGTTAATACAAGCATAAATCGTAAAAGATATAGGTGAAATTTATGATGATTAATCTGCTGTTAGCTATCCCAATAATAGGGGCAATAATTGTAGGAATTATACCTAACGAAAAAGGTAGTAACAATGCCAGAAATGTGGCCCTGGCAACTGGTATTTTAACTCTTATAATCAGTGGAATAATTGCCGCCGATTTCAACCCTAAACAGCCGGGTTTACAGCAACAGTTATCAGTGGAATGGTTGCCCTTTTTGGGATTAAATTACACCGTTGGTATAGACGGTTTATCCCTGCCTTTAATCCTCCTCAACTGCCTACTGGTAACACTATCTTTTTTAAATGGGGAGTTGGAGGGGAAAAGGTTATCTAAACCAAAACTCTACTTTATACTCGTATTACTCTTAACCGCTTGTGTCAATGGCGCCCTGATTGCCCAAAATCTTCTCCTCTTCTTTATACTCTACGAAGTTAAACTGGTACCTACCTACTTGTTGATTTCTACCTGGGGTAGGGATAAAAGTGGTTATGCGGGAATAAAATATCTCCTGTATACCGCCTTCTCGGGGATTTTCGTGTTGACTGCCTTTTTGGCGTTATATTTCCTCAATGGTAGCAGCAGTTTCGATATAGACAAAATTAACACTGCTATCCTCCCGGAAAGCAAACAAATAATCCTACTGGCTAGTATTGTCATTGGTTTTGCCATCAAAATTCCTATATTTCCCCTACACACATGGCTACCTCCAGCTTATACGGAATCTGCCACCCCGGTGTCAATGTTGTTAGGGGGTATTGTATCTAAACTGGGTACATACGGTTTAATCCGTTTTGGTTTACAGTTATTCCCCCAAATTTGGCAAGAAATCTCCCCCTACCTGGCAATAATAGCAGTGGTAAGTGCTATTTACGGCTCTCTAGTAGCAGTATCCCAAACAGACATCAAGAAAATGGTGGCATATGCCTCCCTGGCACACATAAACTTTGTAGTTTTAGCTACAGCAGCCGCCACCCAGTTGGCCATTACTGGGGCCATTGTGCAGATGATAGCCCATGGTTTAATTGTGGCCCTATTGTTCCATCTTGTAGGGATCATAGAAGAAAAAACCGGTAGCCGGGAGATGTCAGATTTACAAGGCTTGATGAATCCCTATCGAGGCTTCCCCTTCGTGGGAGGTTTGATGATAACGGCAGTGATGGCTAGTGCGGGTATTCCTGGTATGATAGGTTTTGTGGGCGAATTTATCTGTTTTCAGGGCAGTTTCACAGTGTTTCCTATATATACCCTCCTTTGCCTGATTGCCACCGGTTTGACTGCCGTTTACTTTGTCATCCTTATTAACCGGGTTTTCTTTGGCAGGTTAGACAACTATAAGGGTTATTATCCCTCTGTTAAGGGGTTTGAAAGAATCCCCGCAATAATTCTAGCAGTGATGATCATCTTTTTCGGCATACAACCTTCTTTACTCACCAATTTCAGCCTCGTCACCAGTCAAATGATAGCTCAAAAGGCACAGTATAATTCAAGAGTACTATAAAGATTTGTAATGGGTGTAGGAAAAGAAACTATGAGAGAAACCACAGTGAAACAAAAACTGCCACCAAGCAAACACGAGTTTGCGGAGGTGATTCACCGTTTGGAAGCCGGTGGCAGCATGTTGCCGGATACACCGGAAAATCTAATGCAAATCATAGGCATATACAAAGCCTATGCCATCCCCATGGATTTTTATTGGCGGGATTTGTTATACATTGCCGAAAGGGTTTTCCTCAATCCCTTACCATTTTTTAAATATTTTCTACCAAAAGAGTATCTGGAAAGACCCAACAGTTATGCGGGGGAGAATGCAGAATTAAGAATATGGCGTGGGGAGGCAACTGCACACCCAGAATTGTTGGCCTTTATCGAAAAAGGGGAATTGGGAAGGCTACCAAGATTGCTTCATCACCTGTTACATGATCGAATTAACATGGAATTTGCCGAAGCCTGTATGCGCGCCATGTTGTGGCATGGCAGAGACATGGGATATGGACAATTTGACGCCTATTTAGACTCGGAGGAATATAAGGCTAACGCCGATGTTGCCATCAAAGCCTACTTTAAGAATAACCCCCTAATGCTAGGACTATATAAACTCTTCCCGGAAATGTTTTTAGAACAGGTGCGACAGTTGTCCTACTATGCTAATCTAGGACTATTCTGGGAGGTAATGTGTCCTGTATTCTTAGAAATGTCGGATATATATGACGAGGGGGGATTTAAAACTGTCACTGATGCCATGAATTTCCTGGTTAATGGCATCTTTGCTGTCGCCAATCGTCCTATATACCACCATGTTTATATTGATGGCAAGTGTTATGAAATTATCCCCAAATCAAAAGGCTTTACCTGGCTACATGATGCCGCCCTACCCTATGTAGAAGCAGTATTTTATCGCACTGCCCCCTTCCGTGGAACAAAATCTTACAATGCCCAAGCCCGTCAGATTCCCCGTGAACAAAAAGACTTTCATTATGGTATCCTATACGCCGATGTATTTCCAGTAGGCAGTGCCGGTATTCCCCCCACCTTCCTTATGTATGACATGCTGCATTTCCTTCCCCCCTACCTAGTGGAATATTATCGCCAACACTGTCGTGGGGAGGATGACATGCTTATCCAACTGGGAATCAGCTTTCAACGTTCCATGTATAATGTTACCTCGGCAGTAATCCAAGCCCTGAGACAAGCATTGCATCATCCCCTCGATGACGACAATCCCCAACACCTGCTGGAAAACCGACAATTCTTTGAAAAGCAATTAGACAGATTTAAACGCCAAGAAGCCAGACTTAGAGACATTCAAAATCCCAATTACCGATAGGTGAAAGGAATACTAGCCGCCAATGCCCCAGTTGTTTATAATGCCTCCCGTCATTGGTGGCTTTCTTTTTTATTTGAGGGTTGACAGTAATGGTGCCATTGTTGGTTATCTTGGGTTTGTTACTATTGTGTGGCATTGCCTTTTTCCTGGGTTTAGGCAATATCGGCTTGCTGGATAAAACCGAGGCGATGTTTGTAGAAGCCGCGAGACAGATGTTGGTGAGGGGGGATTGGATTACCCCTTATTGGAATGATGCCACCCGTTTTGATAAGCCGCCTCTTAGTTATTGGTTAATGGCAATATCCATGCAGATAGGGGGTGTCAATGAAGTAGCCGCCAGAATCCCCTCGGCCTTGTTGGCAACAGCAACAGTGTTTCTAGTATTCTACACCCTCCAGAAAGTGACTTTCTCATGGGCAGTGGGGGGGATTGCTGCCGCCATGATGACTCTTAATCCCGCCTGGATTGCCTGGGGGCGTGTCGGCGTTTCTGACATGTACTTATCTGCTACCATTACTATAGCCTTGCTTTCCTTTTTTCTAGCCTACAGTCAAAACCAGTGGCCATGGTATCTCAGTTTTTATATTTTCATCGGTTTGGCAGTACTAAGCAAGGGCCCTGTAGGTTTACTACTCCCCTTTTTGATTATTGCCTGTTTCTTGTTATACCTAGGAGGGGAAACGGCGAGAAAGACTCTTGACAAGATGCGTCTGGGATGGGGATTGCTGGTGATTGCAGCGGTTACACTCCCCTGGTATATCGCTATTACCCTAAGACATGGATGGGAGTATATTAATACCTTTTTCGGCTATCACAATTTTCAAAGATTTACTTCGGTAGTTAGTAACCACCCAGGGCCATGGTATTATTTTGTCCCAGTGTTGATAGTGGGCGTTATACCCTGGTCTGGCTATCTGCCCTTAGCTATTTTCCATCTTAAACCCTGGAAAAGACACTATTGGCTAAGACAACCTCTCCTATCCCACCTGGGGGTGTATGCTTTCTTCTGGCTGGCAATCATATTTACTTTCTTCTCTGTTTCTGCCACCAAACTCCCTAGTTACATCCTCCCTGCCATGCCAGCTGCTATAATTCTGGTTGCTTTGTTGTGGGGGGAGATTATAAACGACTATGTCCCCACCCGCCAATTTGTTGCCAGTAGTGTTTTATATCTACTCCTACTCCTCATAGTAGCCATTGCCAATGGTTTAACCCCCTCCCTTCTAGGTGGCAACCCCCTTACTCCCGGCATAACAGAGGCATTGGAATCCTCCGGCTTAGCAACAGTTGGTGTCTGTATCTGGGGTATGGGGGTAATTGGCGGTGTCATCCTACTACTAAAACCCCAATGGCGAAAATGGCTATGGATTGTAGGGGTTTCCTGTTTTGCCTGTTTTATTTTGTTTTTCGCCTTACCAGCCGCCTCTATTATTGACACCCATCTACAACTGCCCCTTAGAAGATTAGCACAGGAAATTATAACCCTGGGGCAACCCGAAGAGAAATTGATAATGATTGGGTTTATACGCCCCAGTTTAGTATTCTACACCCAAAAACCGGTTCTTTTCTTCGACGCTCCAGAGGATGCCATCCAATACATTCGTCAGACTTCCCTGCCCCAGTATCTAGTGGTTGCCGACAGTGACAACATGACAAAATTTCTCTCCCTCCTCCCCGAAGACTCCAGTCAACCCCTTGCTAGAGAGGGAGTCTACCAGCTTATTAGAGGTTTTTCTCTTAATAAAACTTAAAGTAAAAAGTGGTGTCAGAAGGACAAACAAGTAGTAATCTTTTACTTAAAAGTGTTTTTGCAATATTGGGAAAGGTATTCTATGGCAATTCAACGTGGTTCAAAAGTAAGAGTAAAAAGAAAAGAATCCTACTGGTATAATGAAATCGGCACCGTGGCCAGTATTGACAAAAGCGGCATCCGCTATCCAGTAATTGTCCGCTTCGACAAAGTGAACTATACTGGTTACAGTGGCTCTCCCAGTGGTGTGAACACTAACAATTTTGCTGAGGATGAGTTAGAAGAGGTTGCACCACCCTCCAAGAATGACAAATAACAGCCTCCATGCCAGAATTGCCTGAAGTAGAAACAGTCTGTCGAGGTCTAAACCAAAAGACCTCGGGACTTGCCATAATGGGGATAGAAGTGTTACTTCCCCGGATTCTGGCACATCCCAAACCCCCCCAGTTGTTTCAACAACAGATAATGGGGCAAAAAATTCTCCATTGGCAAAGGCGGGGAAAGTATCTCCTAGCAAGTCTGGAAAGAGGTTGTCTAGGCATTCACCTGAGGATGACGGGTAAACTCCTGTGGTTGTCCCAAACTACCCCTCTTAGCCATCATACTAGGGTGCGTCTTTTTTTCCCTGAGAACAATGAGTTGCGATTTGTAGACACTCGTACTTTTGGCAGATGGTGGTATTGCCCTGAAAATACCTCTCTGGAAAGCATTATCCCCGGTTTGGGAAAACTTGGAGTCGAACCATTATCCCCGGATTTTTCTTCCCAATACCTACAAGAAAGATTCTCTAAGACTAATCGCCCCATCAAAACTCTTTTGTTAGCACAGGAAATAATAGCAGGGATAGGCAACATATATGCTGACGAGGCTTTATTTCTTAGCGGAATACACCCCCTCACCCCTGCCTCTCAATTGTCTCCCCCAAGGCTGAAAAAACTACATGCCGCTATAATCCAGGTGTTGGAGAAGGCTATTATGGAAGGGGGCACCACCTTCAGTGATTTCCTGAATATCCATGGGGTTAATGGCAACTATGGAGGAAAGGCATGGGTATATCGCCGTCAAAACCAACCCTGTCGTATTTGTGGCAACCCCATCAAAAAGATGAAAGTAGGCGGAAGGGCAACTTATTTTTGTCCTCAATGTCAGAAATAATATAAGAAGACAGGAAGACAAGGAATAATAAAGAAAGTCAGCCTTGCAGTAAAATCCCTTTGCCTTCCTCTTCCTGCCATTAGGCCTTACGAGAGTAGTACTCAATTACTAGCAGTTCATTGACATTGAGTGCAACCCACTCTCTTTCAATTAAACCATTGACTTTACCTACTAGTTTTTCCTTGTCGAATTCTAGGTGGCTAGGGATATTAGCCAACCCTGGGTTTAATAGATTGGTTTTCACCAGGTTAATAGATTTTTCTCTCGGTCTCACACTAATCACATCCCCCGGCTTACACTGATAACTGGGGATATTCACCACCTTCCCGTTTACCATTATGTGCCCATGGTTTACCAACTGACGTGCTGCCGGTATTGTTGGAGCCATCCCTAGCCTAAATACCGTGTTGTCCAAACGCATTTCAAGTAGTCGGAGTAAGGCTAAACCCGTCGATCCCGTAACACGACGAGCTTGTCTTACATAACGAATTAACTGTCTTTCGCTGACTCCGTAGTTATAACGCAGTTTTTGTTTCTCTTCCAGACGGATAGCATATTCTGAGCGTTTGCGACGGGTTTGTCCATGTTGGCCTGGTGGATACTGACGACGGGGTGTTTTTCTTGTCAAGCCCGGTAAATCCCCCAGGCGACGCACTATCCTCAAACGAGGGCCGGTATATCGTGCCATACTTGTATTTCTCTCCTTATCTCACTTCTTGCTTTTGACTTTTAGACCCAAACAAACCATTTTACAGCAAACCCCCCCCTCTCCTCAATCCCTCCTTCTCCCCCACTTTTGGTCAATGAAATTGGCGCTCAATATCAGCCTTTAAGAAACAAAAAACCATTCATACCATTATAACAAATACAAGCTTAAATAACAAGGATAAATGAAACAAATTGGAGAGTCTGAAAACTTTGAGAAAAGAAATGAATTACTTAAGAGATATTTAAGAGCAAATCGAGGAAAAAAGGAGTTAAAAACAACAGTTTGCCAATGACATTTCCCTTAAAGGCGGGGGAGAGGAAGCCTGAAAGAGACTTCGTTTTTCTATGATTTCCATAGTTTCGTTAATGCCTATTAGATTGATCTTTTCGACCTTCTCATCTACAATATGCACCACAGAAAATTTGTGGACTCCCTCTTGGATACGGGGGGTGGCAGCGGCGTTGAGATAAACAGTGCCCTCCTGGTCTATATTAACAATAGTGCGTAGTCTTTCCTTGGTATGTCGGAGGGTATGATGCATATGCCCGAAGGCTACCAGAGGCACTACCTTCCCCATTTCCCTAGTGAGTATAATAGCCCGTTGGAAGTCCGGGTCGCCAAAATCCCCCCCCAGTGGCTGCCAGTCTCTGCCACAACTATCTTCTGGTTTGTCTCCCAATCCAAAAGGGCCGTTATGCCCTATGAAGATGACATTATTATATCTAGCCCTAGAAACCGACTCTAATATTTTCGCCACCGACTCGTTAAAATTATTTACCCCATAGCGTTGGCGGTAAAATTCTTCACACTTCCATTCCCCCCCACCCCAACTAAAAGGACGACTCCCCACCACTGTTAGATTAAACTGGGGGAAGTCTAGGTAACTGTAACCCACATGACACTCCCCCAACAAGTCTAACTGTATTTGTACCCTGTCTTCCACATTACGATTATAGGGGCACTTCCTTCTACCCCATTCCGTTGCCGTATACCAGGCGTCATGATTACCACAAATAGCCGCCTTTGGCAGAGGCAATTCGGCTATTTTTCTCACCACCTCTACATCTTCATTGCCAAAATCCCCCACAAATAACACCAAATCTACCCCCAAAAATTCCAACGCCTCCGCATCATAGTCATTCCAGAGTTGATGCACATCCCCTACTACTGCTATTTTTATCCTCTTCTCCTTCATAACTGTTACACCCCTGCCTCCTGTTATTCTACCATCTCTCCCAAATCCCCGGGATATGTTAAGATAACAAAGCTGTTAGAACCAAATTATATTCAGTTGTAAATCCCACCAGCATTATGGAAGATTATCTGCCTATAATATATCTTTCCCTCTTGCTTATATTCCTCTCTACCGTGGCAATTATCCTCTTCAGACAGATAATTAAAGCCAGAAGGATTGAGTCTCGTGTTTTCCAACTTGAAAATAAACTTAAAAAAGAGGATGGAGCTGCCAAAGAATACTACGAATTGGCTAGTTTATACCTGGACAAAAAACTATTCTTCCAGGCAATACAACTATTGCAAAAAGCGATAAAAAAAGCCGAAAACGAAAAAGTTGAACCGGAAAACATGGCCTTGATATACAATGCCCTGGGTTTTGCCTATTTCGCCCAAGAGCAATACGACATGGCCATTCGCAACTACAAAGAGGCCCTAAAACTTTTCCCGGCTTATACCATTGCCATAAACAACTTAGCTAACGCCTATGAGAAGAAACAAATGACTAAATTGGCTCTAGAAACCTATAAAAAATGTTTGGAATACGACCCGAAAAATCCAGTGGCTTTGAAAAAAATTGAATCCCTAGAAAAAAGACTAGTTGCCAGCTAATATGCAAATAAAAGATATAGGAGAACAAGGGTTGCTAAAAAGACTTTTTGCCTATTGTGACAGAGACAAAAATGGAGATGATGGGGCTATACTTTCAGTAAGTAAGGGAAAACAACTAGTAGTTTCCACGGATTTGTTGGTAGAGGGAGTTCATTTTTCCAGTAAAACCCTGACACCAGAAGCAATTGGGCACCGCGCGGCAACGGCAAACCTCTCAGATATAGCTGCCATGGGAGGAAAACCTCTCCACGCCACGGTAGGATTGTCTCTGAGAAAGGAGACAGAAGTAGCTTGGGTAGAAAAACTATACGAAGGGATGAGCAGCCTATTTGCCAGGTACTCCTGTACAATTGTAGGAGGTGATGTCACCAGGTCTCAAACCAATACCATCGCCATAACTATCCTGGGAGAAGTTAACCCCAAACAGATAATCTATCGCAACCGGGCTAGGGTGGGAGACGTAATAGTAGTAACCGGTAACCACGGCCTGTCAAGGGGGGGATTGGCACTGCTAACCGGGAACTATGATAACATACCGGAGGCAACTAGGGAAAAACTCATAGCCGCCCATGCCACCCCCAATCCCCGTCTAGATGTGATTGAATACATCAACAGCCAATTTCCCCATCATCGCATTGCTGGCATGGATACCAGCGATGGATTAGCAGACGCCATAACCCAAATTTGCCGCAACAGTGGTGTGGGTGCTAGAATAGACCGAAGAAAAATTAATATAGACGATACTCTCCTCCAGTTGACTGACATTGACACTGCCTTTGAATGGGTACTCTACGGCGGCGAGGATTTCGAGTTAGTATTGTGTCTAGAGCCAGAAAAGGCCAGCCTACTTCAACTCCGATTCGGAAAAGACTGTCAGATTATCGGTGAAATTACTCCCCAGCAGGAGATTGTAGTTTATGACTCCCTCGGTATTTATCCCCAAGAAAACCTGGAACCAGAGAAAACTTTTCAACATTTTGGGGTATACTAGTTATTAGTTATAGCCCGATATGTGTGCCATTTGTCTTCGACTCTTACTCCCCCAGTTGCAGCACTAGTCTTAATCCCGTCATGATTAAAATTCTTGTAGTCGACGATAATCACACCCCAAGAGAAGTAATTAGCGAGGCCCTCAAACAGTACAATATACAGGTGGTAGAGGCTTCCAATGGTGTAGAAGCAACCCAGCTAATCGAAAAAGAGAAATTTAATCTTATAATCACCGATGTAGTAATGCCAGAAATGAACGGCTATGAACTATGTCGGTGGATCAAAAGTAATCCAAAAACTGAGAATATACCCGTGATAATATGTTCTACGAAAGGGGAGGAGTTTGACATCCACTGGGCAACAAAACAAGGCGCCGACGCATATATAGTCAAGCCCTTCAAAACTATGGATCTGTTGAAGACAATCAAGTACCTACTAAAACAAACTAACCAGGTGTAGTATCATAACTACAAAAAATAAAGCATGAGTGGCGACTCAATCACTGTGATTGGCGGCGGGTTGGCAGGCACAGAAGCCGCCTGGCAAATCGCAAAAGCCGGTATACCCGTGACTCTCTACGAGATGCGCCCTGTAGTACAGACCCCCGCTCATCATAGTGGCGAATTGGCTGAATTGGTGTGTAGCAACTCCTTTGGGGCAGAATCTATAGATCGTGCTTCCGGACTGCTACATGAAGAACTACGAAGATTAGGGTCGTTGGTAATACAAGTAGCGGACAGGAATAGAGTGCCGGCGGGAGGGGCTTTGGCAGTAGACAGGGTAAGGTTTAGCAGGGAGTTGACTGACACCATTGCAAGCCATCCCCTAATTACCCTAAAACGAGAGGAAGTGAAGACTATACCAGGTAAAGGAATTGTAGTACTGGCAACAGGCCCCCTCACGGCAGAAACCCTGGCCAGGGAGTTACAAAATCTCACCGGCATGGAGTATTTAAACTTTTTTGATGCCGCCAGCCCTATTATTTTAGGAGAATCCATCAATAGGGACATCGCCTTTTTAGCCTCCAGGTATGGAAAAGGAGAGGCAGCCTACTTGAATTGTCCCATGGATAGGGAACAATATCTCCTGTTTTGGCGGGAATTATGCAATGCCCAACAGACAGAATTAAAAGACTTTGAGCGAGAGAATGCCACCTTTTTCGAGGCTTGTTTGCCCATTGAAGAATTGGCCAGAAGAGGCGAAAATACTATGCGTTTTGGCCCACTTAAACCCGTGGGCATAGTTGACCCACGTTTTCCGGACAGGAAGTATTATGCGGTAGTACAGCTGAGGCCAGAAGATAAAGAGGGGCAATTGTGGAATATGGTGGGATTTCAAACCAATCTACGTTGGGGGGAACAAAAGCGGGTATTCCGGTTAATCCCAGGCTTAGAAAACGCGGAATTTGTACGTTTTGGGGTGATGCACAAAAATATCTTCCTCAATGCCCCCAAATTGCTTCTTCCTACCTTACAATTTAAGAACAGGCCTACTCTATTCGCCTGTGGGCAACTGGTAGGCACTGAGGGTTATACTGCGGCAGTGGCTGGAGGCTGGTTGGCAGGCACAAATGCCGCCAGGATGGTGCGCAGTCTACCCCTTCTTGTATTTCCCAGGACTACCATGCTAGGAGCCCTTATTGAATATATCACCAGCGCCGACAGTAGACATTTTCAGCCAATGCCCCCCAATTTTGGGATTCTACCACCTCTTGACGTTAAAGTGCGCTCCAAACCCCAACGTTATCGTGCCTATGCCTCCCGCGCCTTGAGTCATCTGGATGATTTTATTTCCACCCACAAACTCCCCCTTCAATCCTCCCGTGAGAGTGTCGCCATGAATCTCTAGGCAGGTGGCAACATGCAATATTGCCTCGTTTCCGGGAATTTATCTCAGGCCCCTAAATGTCCTATAATCTATAGGGTTGTTGTTTCCACCTGTTACTTGATAAGCTGAGACACCCTGTAGTAAGTAAAATGGATATTCATGCCTTCCTAGACAAATTCTTGGGTGATTGGTTTTCCCAACGCACCATCTATCATATTCCAGAAAACAAGGTAGACAACAGTAAGGCAAATATTAGTCTTACTCCCGTTTCCATAGAAGACAGTCGTGTCTCTTCCCTTTCTCAGTCTCATAATCTGAATCTGGATTTGTTTCTAACTGGTATCCTCTCCCAATGGGACAATTCCCCTGACTGGGGTAAGCCTAAACAAAAAGGCGAAACCCTAATATTATTTTTCCGTGACAAAAATGAACTCAATCAGGGTACAGTGGTGAGGGTTATTAACCCACAACAGATTGTCAGGGGCACTTACACTTTAGCAGAAGATGAGTCTTTAACTTTAAGAGTCAACAATAATGGTCAATCTTTGGAGGAAAGAGTTACCTTTGCCAGTGACAATCTTCGCCTAAGGAATACTATCCTGAAACAGGGGAATGCGGTTAGACAAACTTGTTTTTATTCCGAAATCAGAAGGGTAGTCAAAAATTAATCATTGCCTCCTCAAATGTTGAAGGTAATACCCAAGATACTGGTCATAATTGTGCTGATTTTGGGACTGGAAAATCTTTTAGACTGTCCTCCTTTTGCCCTGGCAGACAGTGGGTCAATTCTACCATATCTAGAAAGGGCAAAGGAGAATATAACTGAGTTTACCCTTGAAAATGAAATCAAATTTATAGTACTAAAAAATTCCCGAGCCCCTGTTATTTCTTTCGTTACCTATGTGGATGTGGGGGCGGTAAATGAGCCAGAAGGTCAAACAGGAATTGCCCATTTCCTCGAACACTTGGCTTTTAAAGGCACAAGGGAGATAGGCACTTTGGATTATGAGAAGGAAGAGAGATTGTTAAAAGAATTAGACAGCTTATTTGAAAAGATAAAACAGGCAAAAACAGAGAATGACCAGGAAAAAGTTAAAAAATTGGAAGCCAAATTCGAACAAATAAATAAACAGGCACATGAACTGGTAAAACAAAACGAATTCGGACAGATAGTAGAATTAGAAGGGGGGGTGGGGCTAAATGCGACTACTTCAGCAGACGCCACTGTTTATTACTACAGTTTCCCCGCCAACAAACTAGAGTTATGGATGTATCTGGAATCAGAGCGTTTTCTGCATCCAGTATTCCGGGAATTTTATGAGGAAAAACAGGTAATTTTAGAAGAGAGAAGACTAAGGGTTGATAATTCCCCCATAGGCAAACTAATAGAGGCATTTTTAGATGTTGCCTTTACTTCCCACCCCTATAAACGTCCTGTAATTGGCTACCAAGAAGACATTAGTAACCTGACAAGACAAAATGTCCAAGACTTCTTTGAAAAATACTATGGAGGCAAGAATATAACAATAGCCATAGTGGGAGATGTAGAGGCAGAAGAGGTAAAAAGACTGGCAAGGAAATATTTTGGACGTTTCCCCCCCGGTAACAAATCAACCCCACCCATTGTAAATGAGCCACCACAAACTAGCACTAGGGAGATAACTATCCACTATCCCTCCCAACCACTGTATCTAGAGGGTTACCATATCCCCGACATCAACAACCCCGATTATGTAATATGCGAACTCATGGGCTCAATTCTAGCAGATGGACGCACCTCTCGGTTGTACCAATCCATGGTAGAAAAACAAAAGATTGCCCTTTCTGTCTCCGCCTTTGCAGGCTTTCCCGGAGAAAAATACCCCAATCTAATGGTGTTTTACGCCACCCCTACCCCCAATACTCCCCTTGCCACCCTGGAGACATCCCTACATGAGGAAATTAAAAAGCTAACTGAGCAATTGGTGTCAGTGGAAGAATTGACAAAAGTCAAAACCCAAGCCAAAGCAAGTCTATTACGCACACTTGATTCCAACATGGGGATGGCTAGACTGCTAGCTAAATACGAAGCCATCACTGGCGACTGGCGTAACCTGTTTCTCGACCTAGATAAAATCTCTGCCGTTACCCCCCAGGACATTCAAAGGGTTGCCCGCCTCATCTTCACCCCCGAAAACCGAATCGTCGCCCGTCTCCTTCCCCCAAATCCTAACCCTTAAACCCTTTACCCCACCCACATCCTACCCCCTACATCTTACCCCTAGGCCATTTTTGGTCAGATACCCCCACTCTCCCTTCTAAAGTTTGAGATAGTACAGTTTTTTGCCCCTTTTGTCAAGTCTTTTTCCAAAATTTTTTGCCCTATTTTCTAACAAAAAATATTTTTTGGAGGTTGAGGGAGTATATAGACAAAAAACTATCGAAAGATATGTTATGATTGATTAGGTTGTATAGGAGCCAGAAGAGGGAAGAATGAGGATTTTAGAGGCGTTGATACTGCTGACGGTAATTGTGGGTTTCCTGGGGATGGTGTTAAAACGGAACCTGTTGATGAAAATAATGAGTATGGATGTGATGAGTACGGGGGTAGTGGCGTATTATGTCCTCATAGCCGCTAGAAAAGGAATACTAACACCAATTCTGACAGGAAACCAACAGGGCCTGGCATATGCAGACCCAGTACCCCAGGCCGTGATTTTAACTGCTATTGTCATAGGCTTTTCTATCCAGGCTCTGATGTTGGTGGGGGCGATGAAATTAGCAGTGGACAACCCCACCCTAGATGTAGAAGAAATAGAGGGACAGTTTCGGAAATGATTAAAAGTGTGAGTCTAATCCATTTGGCTTTGCCTTTCGTAGGGGGTTTTCTTGTCTACCTCCTGCCAAGATGGCATCGTATCATCTGTTTGGGAGTATTGTCTGTTTCTCTGTTGTTTCCCCTGTATTTGATTGTGAACGGTGGTAGTGTATTTTTAAACCTCAAAAACAATTTTGGCGTAACCCTCTACTTGGATTCCACTACCGGTTACTTTTTGCTGACCAACAGTCTAGTAACACTGGCGACTCTGATTTACTGTTGGCAGGAGGGGAGGAATGTTTTTTTTTATAGCCAGCTAATGATTCTGTTTGCCAGTGTGAATGGTGCCTTTCTCAGTTATGACTTCATCACCTTTTATGTGGCAATAGAAGTTTTAAGTATTGCTGCCTTTCTCCTTATTAGCTACAACCGCAACAGTCAAAGCATTTGGATTGGCTTGCGGTATCTTTTTGTTAGCAATGTCTCCATGTTGTTTTACCTCATCGGGGCGGTGTTAGTATATAAGGCAAACCATGGTTTCAGTTTTCAGGGATTGGTTAATTCCCCCCCAGAAGCCATTGCCTTAATCCTGTTGGGATTGACAGTAAAGGGTGGCGTGTTTATCTCAGGCTTGTGGTTACCCCTAACTCACGCCTCTGTAGAAACACCTCTATCTGCATTACTCTCCGGGGTTGTTGTCAAGGCTGGATTATTCCCACTCATTCGTCTCGCTACCCTCAGTGAAGACTTGGAGATAATCGTTAGGATTATGGCTTTGGCAGCCGTATATCTAGGGGGAATTCAAATAATATGGGCAAAAGATATAAAACGACTCCTTGCCCTCAGCACCCTTTCCCAGTTAGGTTATATTATAGCAGCACCCCCTGTAGCGGGATTTTATGCCCTAAGTCATGGTTTAGCCAAGGCTACCCTGTTTTTAACTACAGGCAAACTCCCCAGTCGTAGTCTGGAAGATTTGTGGCAAACAGGTATTAAGACAAGTCTGTGGTGGGTAATGACTGTGTCTAGTCTCTCCCTCATGGGAATTCCTCCCCTTGCCGGTTTTGTTGCTAAGACAGTCACCCTTCAACAATTGTTACCCTGGCAAACTATCCCCCTTACCGTTGCCACCCTTTTTACCTCTATTGCCTTCACCAAGATACTCATCATCCCCAAAAACGGGGAAACAACAGAAATTCACCAAAACCACTGGCTAGCCTTCTCTCTTCTTACGGGGATTATAATCACCACCGGCTTTATCATTCCATCTGCCTATACCCCTGACAAGCTAGCCAAAAGCCTCATCCTGGCAGCCACTGGCTTTCTCATTTCCATCCCCCTGTTGAGAGGGAAAGAAATACAATTGCCCCCTTTTTGGGAAAATCTTGAAAACCTTCTGGGAATGATGAGTATCACCCTCATTGGACTTTTCTGGATGGCCCTCTTTTAGTTCCCATCTTACCAACTAAAAAGACCCGGAACTGACGCCTACCATGAGCATCTCGTATTGCTGCTACCTTCCGGTCCTGACAAGGTTTGAGAGTCATGGCAGCGTTAGTCCGAGTCACTCACCATTATAACCCATTTTCTCTTTTTTGACATGGTTGCCCCCCGCAACATTTGACGTTATGTAAAAATTAATGGTAGGATGGAAGACAGGAAGACAGAATGTAAAAGTAATGGGGGAAAAGTATGAGAAAATTGGGTGTATTGTTAATCTCCCTAGTTGTTTTCTTGTTTGGCAGTATGGGAGTGGTAGCTACCCCAGCCTTAGGAGACACTGTAGTGGTGAAAATGGGGACTGACAGTGGGATGTTGGCATTTGAACCTGCAGAGGTTAAAATAAAGGCGGGGGATACTGTGAAATGGGTGAATAATAAACTAGCACCTCACAACGTGGTTTTTGATTCCAGTGTGAAAAATGCTGATAAGTTGAGTCATAAGGCCTTAGCATTTGCCCCCGGTGAGTCCTTTGAGATAAAATTTACTGAACCTGGAGTATATCCCTACTATTGTGAGCCTCATAGAGGCGCTGGTATGATAGGGAAAGTCATTGTGGAATAGATAGAAAGAGAAAGTCTTTTACTGGGGTAGGGAATTTATTTCAAAGTATCTATGAAACTTGTCTGTGACTTCCAACCAATAGGATTTACCCTCCCGTTGACGGCTTTTTCGCACAAACCCTAATTCCACCAACTCTTTGACGTGTTGATAGGCGATACTGCCACGAAGGGATATTAACTCACTCTGAAGAATAGGGCCTTTTAAAGCAATTGCTGCTAAGGTTTTTAGTGTGGCTTTACTCAACTCCGCAGGCATTAGGTTTTCCAACAGGGATTGGTAAACGGGTTGGAGTTGCAGACAGTAGCCTCCCCCCTTTTCCACAATTTCCAAGGCGGTTTCCCGATAGGCATAGTCTGTGAGTAGTTGGATTAATGCCTCTTCCACCTCTTCGGGGGAATAACCGGTAAGGGAGGCAATTTCTCTAACAGTGGTGGGTTTGGCTTTCAGATATAAAATTGCCTCTATCTGTTTGCTTAAAGTCGTCTTCTCTAATTCCCCTTCTTGTTGTCGTTGTCTTCTCCCCCCCCTCCCTCTATTGCCTTCACCCCCTGCCACCGTCATGGATTTACTCCTAGCCACGCCACTACCTCAATTCGGCCACTACTACATTATCCAATAAAATTCTTTCAGTAAGTAGGTCTTCTACCGTTATCCGCAAACGCTTATTCTCATCCACCCTAAATAATACCCTAATCCTGTCTTGTCCTGGATTGCCCGGTGGCTCCAACCTAGCAATAGTTTTCCCCCCATCCCTGTCATTCAACGGTTGTACCACCCTTGTCCCTCGCTCTATACTACGAGTAACCAACCTTTCGCCATCAAAGTAAACCTCTGTGGCTGTTTCCTCTCCGGCTAACTCCCCTATTACCAACTCTATACTAGGCTGATTTGGCGTCGAGGCCCCCAGAATCAACTCCCTTGCCTCTGGCATCGGGATGGGTTGTCCTTTGGGTATAATTACGTGCCAGTCATGGGCATTTTTCCTCTTATTCCAGTATCTTATGCCGTAACTGTGATACAGAAAGTCCCTTACCTCTAATTGCTGTTCTAATTTTAATGCTCCCCTGGCAATGGCATCAAGGGGATGTTCACATTTTATTTTTTCTTTTGGGAAATATTTTTGTAACCATTCTCTTAGGGCTGGAATTTGTACACTGCCTCCCACTAACAAGACAGTATCAATGGCCTCCTTGTCAATGCCATTAGCCTTGGCTTGTTGCAATACGTTTTCCATCAGGGCGGATAAACGCTCAAAAAACCTATTATTTTGCAAAATCTCGACAAAAGTCGAGCGACTTAGCCGTAAATCATAAGTTTCCAGAGTCTCATCGTTGAAATAAACTTCTTGTGCCTCAGTTTCACTGGAGAGTTTAATCTTCAATCTTTCTGCCAGACGCGTTGTCAGAGAAGACTTAACGATTCCCTGTTGTTGATGGAAATAATCCACAATCCAATTGTCTATATCACAACCCCCCAAATTGGTGCCAGCTTTTGCTATTACCCTAGCTAATTTTGTTTTTTGACTTGAGTTTTTTCCCAACAATTTATCCCCCCATTTTATTATAAAACCCTGAGTTTTTTTGCTGAAGCTCCGAGCTAATTCTACCAGAGAAAAATCTAGTGTTCCTCCCCCAAAATCCATTACCAAGATTCTACTGTCTCCCTCCTCTTCTCTGCCATACCCCAGTGCCGCCGCCGTGGGCTCATCTATGATTTTAACCCTTTCTACTCGCCATTTTCTACAAATTTCCGTCAGCCACTGACGATATTTTTCAAAACTATCTACCGGCACTGTTAAAATAAGGGAGTCTACGTCTTTTAATTCTCCGATTATTTTATTTAAAAACCACTCTCCAACCTTTTCAAAGGTCACCTTTACTCCATCCAAAACCGGCAGAAAACCCTGGAGTTCGCTGCCTATTCCCCTTTTAAAATTGTAGAAAAATCTCTCATTCCCTCTATAGTCTAATCCTCTGTCTCTAACTCTCTGCCCAACAATAACATCATCTTCTTGGGCATTGTTTACATATACCAGACTGGGGATAACTGGGGGGATATTTGGATTATTCTGAGCCAAGTTAACCAGTTTTACAATCTCCGTTTCTTTTGTTTCCGGATTAATGCGCGCTACCACAGTGTTACTGGTACCAAAATCGATTGCAATTGTCATAGGCCTCCACCAAACAATCGAAGGTATATTGTACCATTTCCTTCCCCAATATATCTTCGTTTATTCGTTTACAAAAAATCTCTAAAAGGCTATGATAGTTACCACCATTGGCTTCAACAAGTATGAGTGTTTTTGGGCGACGACAAATCCTGTTGTCTTTTTGTCTCACCACGGCTTTGTTGGTGGCTATAGTAGAGTATAACATTTTTAAAACTCATGATGGTTATACCCATTTTGTCTGGGGGTACTATCACAGCAAACAAATACTAGAAGGACAATTATACCCCAAGTGGTTTGAAGAAGCTTTTGGAGGATTAGGGGCATCTAGTTTTACTTTTTACCCTCCTCTTTTTCGTTTTTTATCCCTTCCCTTCGCCTTGCTAAATCTTTCACCCTCCCAACAGATAAAAGGAGCAATTATTGTTGTGGTAATAATCAATTCCTTGGGAGTTTTTCTTCTCTCCTACTCCCTGTTTAAAACTAGGGGCTATTCCCGGAATGTTGCCGTTATTTTTGGCACTCTTAACCCCTATTTTCTGGTGGACATTTTCGTCAGAGGCGCCTACGCTGAAGCCACTTCTATTGCCATTTTACCCTGGCTGATGTTGTCTATTTTGAAATCCCTACAACTCCCAGAAAGAATATCCCTTGGCAATGCCATTTTTCTTAGCCTGATTTTCCTGTCTCATATTCCCGGTAGTCTGATTTTATTGTCATCTCTCTTTGTGGGGGTATCCTATCTGTTTGTCGCCAGGAAAATCTCTCTAAAAACGGCTATCAATTGTTTTCTACTCCCCCTAACACTAGCCTTAGGAATAACCAGTTTCTTTCTGCTTCCTGTCGTGATGGATAATAAATTATTCCAAAAACCATTTCGCTACGACTATGAGAATCACTTCCTTGACTTCAGCCACGAGCTTTCCTATCTCCTAGTAGGGGAAAATTTTCTAATTGCCATTCTAGGAATTTCTCTGTATCTTTCAAGCTTTCAATATGGGGAATTAAAAGATAATCCGAGAAAAAAATTTTTATCTTTTGCAGCGGCAATTTGTCTATTCTCCCTAGGCATGGTTACCCCAATTGCCAAGCCAATTTATGAAGGAATAAAAGTCTTTCAAGAGGTTCAGTTTCCCTGGCGATTTTTTGTTACAACTCAGGCCATAATACCCTACTTATTCGCCGAGAGTGTGGGAAGAATTATTGATGAAAATAAATGCAAAAAATATACCATACTTTCCAAAATTATTCCCTTAGTAGCTATCACTCCATTGATTATGTTTTGCTGTCGTTTGTGGAAGGAAATTTCTCAACCATATCACAATCGTTTTGACAAGAGTTTTGTAGCAGAAATAAACCAGATAACCGTAACAGGAAAACCCACCACCTACCAGGAGAAGAATTATCTAACCTATGGGGAAAAATATAAGGTGTTGCCGATAGGAGGAAGATTATTTTTGTTTGACAACAATTTTAAATTGATCCAATTGGAGGTGCCTGACTATTTACCAAAGGGGATAGATGCGTTAAAATGGCCGAGGGTGTCATATCCTGCACCTCATCCCACTTTTAGGGCCCCCAGACTATATCCGCCAGTGGAGATAATGTATAAGGGGAAATATCATGTGGAAGCCTGGAAACCGGGTAAAAGAGTCTTGCGACTGTCTCTGCCACAAGCCACAGCGATAATAATAAAGACTTTTTTCTATCCCGGCTGGCATGGTGAGTATACTCCCCTTTCTCCCCAACAAAATAACCATGGATTTATAATGACAAATGTCTACCACCCCCTCACCCTAACCCCTTGGTGGGATGGGAGAATAGCATTTCAACTACCCCCCGGAGAATACCAAGTTATTATCTCCTATAAGGGCACTTTGGCCGAGAGAATTGGTGGTATTGTCACCTGGATTACTATGTCTGTTATTGTCTTTTGGCAGTGGCGACGACAATACAAAAAGAAGGCAATAAGAATAAGAAGTTGAGTGGTTTTTCCTCTCCCACTACCACCCCCCATATCCCATACCCTAACCCCTATCAGGAATGACAGTGGAAACAGTTTCCTGACTGCCATAAAACAGTATTACTGCTTCGTTATCACTCCAACCCGTGACAAAATGAGGTTGTAGGCCAAATAAGACAATCAAAGAAGCTAAAATAATGGCAGGTAGCTCGTCTGCCCAAGAAACTGGCGGTAAATTGGCTAATTCTGGCGTTAAACGCCCAAAAAAGACTTTATTTATCATAAGGAGAAAATAAACGGCAGTTAAACCAGTGCCAACCATACAAAGTATAGTGGGAATGGGAAAAATAGGAAAACTCCCCCTGAAAACCAAAAACTCCGAAATAAAACCAATCATACCAGGAATACCGGCACTAGCCATCACTCCCAAAATCATCAGACTGCCTGTTATAGGTAATCCCTTCTGGGGATTGAGTAATCCTCTCAAATAATCTACATCCCTACTACCCGTGGTTTCATACACCAACCCCACCAGGGTAAACAACAAAGCCGAAATCAAACCATGACTCACCATCTGCAAAATAGAAGCCTGAAGACTAAGTCTAGTAGCGGCTGAGGCGGCTAACAATACATATGCCATATGGGCAATAGAAGAATACGCTACCACCTTTTTCATATCCTTTTGGGAAATGGCACACATGGCACCATACAATGCACTATTAGCGGCAATATAGGCTAAGTATGGTGAAATAGCCACCCAACCCTGTAAAAACAATCCCACCCCAAAACGCAACAAGGCATAAGTGCCTAGTTTTAACAATACCCCAGCCAATAATACCGAAATAGGTGTGCTAGCCTCCACATGGGCGTCTGGTAACCAAGTGTGGAAGGGGAAAATAGGGATTTTGATAAACAAACCAATCAAGAGGGGTATTAGCAGGAGAATTTGTGTTTTTACGGGTAACAGATGAGATTTTAACCCCTCAAAAGCAAAAGTGGACTCCCCACTAAACCATACTAGTCCCAAAAAACTAATTAGTATTAAAATCCCCGACAAGGCAGTGTAGAGAAGAAATTTTGTTGCCGCATATCCCCTCCTTGCACCCCCCCACACCGCTATCAAAAAATACAATGGCACTATTTCTATCTCATAAAAAAGGAAGAATAGTAACAGATTTTGTGCCAAAAATGCCCCATTCACACTCCCCATTAACAGCAGTATTAGGGCATAATAAAAACGAGGACGCTCAGTTTCCTTCTTAGATATATATATAGCAATTGATGTCAAGAAACAATTGAGGAGCACTAGAGGCAGGGATAAACCATCAATTCCCAAGTCGTAACTTAAACCTAACCACTCCAACCAGACAAAACTCTCCCTCAGTTGAATTGCTGGTAGGCTAGCATCAAATTTCGCCGCTACAGCGACACTGTAAATAAAAGTAATTAAGGAGACGAAAAGGGCGAAAAAGCAGTAAAAATATCCCCCTCTTTTCCCTGGTACAATGGATATAATTATTGCGGCAAAAACGGGGAACCAAATCAAGAAACTTAACATATATTTTAACGTTAAAACTTCCTGAAAAAGTTAAAAAGTAAAAGGTAAAAATTAAAAGGCTTCTAAAATAATGACCAATAATTAATAATATTCTGCCACTGGCCACCTAAAACCCACCACATGAGTAGAGAAACACCAATTAGGATGGTAAGAAGATAAAATTGAGACTGGCCAGAAGTATTATATCTGAGAGTATTACTGCCAAAAATGGTGAAGAGAGTAACTAAATTGACTACACCGTCCACTATGTATCTGTCACACCAACTGATAAACCTGGAAATATTGCCGACCAGGGAAACCACTGTAATCTGATAAATCCTGTCTAGATAAAAATCATAGGCCAACAAGTCTTGCAACAAACGCAACCCCTTCTGTACAGGACGAGAAAAACCACGGTATAAGGGAATAAAACAGCCTACTACCGCCCCCACCAAGCCGGAAAGAATAATCAGGGGAATAGCATAAAAAACGACAGGACTGTGATTGTCTAGAATTGGGGGATTAGGACTAAGCCAAAGATTATACTGTAGTGGCACAAGAGGAGCAATTAGTGTAATAATAGTCAAAGATACCATGGGGAGTGCCATGGGCCAGGGCACCTCTGGCGCACGACGGGTTTTGGGTTGACAATCCCCTAAAAATACTGCCCGGAAGACGCGAGTCAAATTTAAAGCATTTAGGAAATTAACCAATATCAGAATGGATAACAACCACCAGGATACCTCTAGTTTTCCGTCAAACCAACGAGAATATGTAATTAAAATGCCCAACGGCAATAACCCTACAACACCACCACTGCCAGTCATGTAAGCCAGAGTTGTAGCCGGCATTTTTGACCACAATCCCCCCATCTCTGTAATATTCTGGCTATTAGTGGTATAAACAACTGCACCCGCACTCAAAAACAACAACGCCTTGGCCACCCCATGACTGAATAGTATCAAAAAGGCAATGTCTGTATGCCCCAATCCAACCGCAATGAACACCAAACCCAAATAGGCACTGGTAGAATGAGATAGTGCTCTTTTTATGTCTATCTGTGCTAGGGCAATCAGAGAAGCCCCAATGGCAGTAATTGTTCCTATAATTATCAACGTGTCTGATGCTATGGTGGATATTGTGAATACCGGTTGTAGTTTTATCAGTATATAAGCTCCAGCACATACTACAATAGAGTTACGCATAACACTGGCAGGATTAGGCGCCTCCATAGCCTCATCCAACCAGAGATTGAGGGGGAATTGGGCACATTTGCCGGTAGGACCCGCAATGAGAGCTAAACCAACTAAAGCAGCGGTAAAATCGGATAGGGGGTGGGATTGTGCCCATTCTCGCAACTGAGAGAAATTCAAGCCAGCGCCATAGCTGGATAGTGCCACAATACCCATCAACAATAGAATGTCTCCCACCCTTTTAGTTAAGAAGGCATCCCTGGCAGCTGTTACCACCAATGGTTGTGCATACCAAAATCCCACTAGCAAATAGGTAGATAAGGTTAGCATTTCCAACAGGCCATAGCTTAGCAGCAGAGAGTCACTTATGGCAATTCCCCCTAAAGCCGCCTCAAAAAAGCCCATTAGCCCGTAAAATCTAGCCAATGACCAATCCTTTTCCATGTATCCCAAGGCAAACAATTGGGATACAAGGCTAATAGTAGTTACTAATTCTATTGCGCCACTGCTAATGGGTGATATTTCAATGGTGAAGGATAAGTGTAAATCTGCTATGGTAAACCAGGGGAAGTCTAATGTTTCAGAGGGTGTTTGATTTATATTCAGAAAAATAATGCTACCATGTACAAAGGACAAAAATGTCATTAAAAGATTTATGTAGGCTGCTGGACGTTGTCCTGTCTCGCGAATTAAACCTAGTGCCCAGGGTAGAGTTAAAACTGCCCCCGTTAGGCCATATAGGGGTATCCACCAGATGTGTTTTGTCAAAAAATCAATCATTGTTTGCCTTCATATTGCCACTACTTCTGATTGATTTTACAGTAATTTCTTCCCAAAAAAAGGGCCACCAGTTTCACAAAAACACCCCCCACAGTTTTACTTTTCCTAGTTATTATACATAAGAGCTAATAAGTTTCTCCTACGGGTAGTATTAAATTTAATCCATTAGGAATCCATAATCATAAAGCATTTGCGCAAAGCATAAGCTGAATTGTAAGGCTAACCCAGGGGATAGTCCTCATCGAATAGAATTCTACCTAAACGAATCATAGTGGCACCAGCTTTTATGGCTAACTCATAGTCATCAGACATCCCCATAGAGAGTTGATCAAATCTATCATCAAAATAGCCCTTCTGTCTAATTTCCTCTTTCAACTCCCGCAGACGACAAAAGGCGGCAAACATCTCCTCTGAAGACAACCCCAACGGCAAAATCGTCATTAAGCCACGAAAATGTAGATGAGAAAGGGATTGTAAAAAGTCTAAATCCTGCCATAACTGCCGGGGATGCCACCCATATTTATTCTCATCCGGTAGCAGTTTCACCTGTAAACACACCTGAGGATAATCGGCTATCTTCCCTGTCTCTTTTGCCTGTTTACTACACTCATCCAGCTTTTGTGCCAATTTAAGACTATCCACCGAATGAATCCAGGGGAAACATTCTACTACCTTCTTTGCCTTATTTGTTTGTAGGTGTCCGATAAAATGCCAACATATGTCATTATAGTCCCTAAGTTGTTCCTGTTTAGGGGTAGCATCTTGTAGTCGATTCTCCCCAAAATCCTTTATTCCTTCCTGGTAAGCCAATTTTATCGTCTCCACTCCCACAGTCTTTGTAACCGCAATTAATCTCACTGTGGCTGGTATTCCTCGTCTAATCCTCTGCCATCTCACCCTTAAACCATTCTCTCTATCTTCTCTCATTTCTCTCATGTTTTCTCCTTTCTCACTTTTCCCTTACATCATCATATCTTCCCTTCCCCCTTAGAAGGGGGGCAGCTTAGTAACGTTATGTTATACTTTAAGCCAAAAACCCCTACTACCCCCTGCAGCGATTATGGTAATAGAAACACAACTGTCACCAACAGCACCACTGGAGAAGGCTAGGTTCATGCTAGGGAGAGACGCCCGTGCTACCATTGAGGGTAGTAACATAACAGGTAGAATAATAGCCCTTGCCACATTCGCTGACAAGCCCCTCCATGCTTGCATTCTACCACAAGATGCGAAAGAGGGCATCTGGGTCGCCCAGTTTGAGATTATTGAATCCTTCCCTCAAGTTGTTGAATCCCCCCCTTCTTCCCTCCCTCTTCCATCTACCTGTTAGTAGTCTGTTGATGAGTTTTTTTCCTCCATTGGTAAGAATACAGAGGAATACAAGGGGAATATTAAGATCTCCCTCAAGGAGACACTCTATTCTCTTCTCAAAAACCAAGGCAATTTTCCTGACTATGTTGCCTAATCAACCCTGGAAAGCCTCACAAAAAACTTTGTTGAAGAAATTGCAGACACGGTATCCTCCCCTCCTAACAATTAGCCGGAAAGATTAGCGGAAAATTTAGCCCCCCAAGACACTTCATCCTACAAAAATATCTTTGCTGCAACAGTAAATTTTAGACTTGCTTTTGTCAAAAATAAGTCCAAAAATAACGGCTCCCCTTGGAGAGGGAACCCAAATACCTTCAGAAGGAGATTTTTGTTATCTGGAATATAATTACAACTAATAAAATTTGCTTTTGATGCCACATGTATTGACAACAGGGCCCCTCAATTTATTGTCTTTAGGGGGTTACTTCATTGTAGAAGGTTAATGCTAGAGTTATCCATTCCTATCCGGGTATTTGGTAGCCATTTTAAACAGATAACCCCACTGGAAAAATTTGCTGCTTTACTTTCCTAATATACTATTCCATAAAAACGCAGGTTTATCATCAAAAAACAGGGGGCAAATACCACAGAAAATTTGCACCAAAAAAAGGGGGCAAGTAAGTGTTCGCCCCCCAATATTCTGTCTATTTACTGTGGCTTATTGTTGTTCGCCAGCCAGTCTTTCCTCCAATTTGGCAATGTCTAGAAGGGTTTTCAGTACAGAATCAGGGTTTAAACTAATAGAGTCAATGCCCAATTCTACCAGGAAACGTGCAAATTCGGGATAGTCACTAGGGGCTTGTCCACAAATGCCTATCTTACGGTTGTTGCGTTTGGCTTTTTCTATCACCATCCGCACCATTTCCTTGACGGCCTCGTTGCGCTCATCGAAAATATGTGCTACTAGTGCAGAATCCCTGTCCAGTCCCAATGTTAACTGAGTCAGGTCGTTTGAGCCAATGGAGAAACCATCAAAAACTTCGCTAAACTCATCCGCCAGAATCACGTTACTGGGTATCTCACACATTACATATACTTGTAAACCATTTTCGCCCCGCTTGAGGCCATGTTTCTCCATTTCCTCTAATACCCGACGCCCTTCATAAGGTGTGCGACAGAAGGGAATCATAGGGATTACATTGGTTAACCCCATCTCGTCACGCACCCGTTTCAAGGCTTTGCACTCTAAACCAAAGGCTTCACGATACTTCTCATCGTAGTAACGAGAAGCACCACGCCAACCAATCATCGGGTTTTCCTCTTTTGGCTCAAATTCCGCACCCCCCAACAGGTTAGCATACTCATTGGACTTAAAGTCGGACATTCTTACAATTACCGGATTGGGATAGAAAGCCGCCGCAATTGTACCAATCCCCTGTGCCAACTGGTCTACAAAGAAGTCTGCCTTGTTATCATAACCAATAGTTAACTTGGCTATTTCCTCTTTGGCGGCTTCATCTTTCAACTGGTCAAATTTCATTAAGGCTAAGGGGTGCGCTTTGATGTGGTTGGCAATGATAAACTCTAAACGGGCCAACCCCACACCGTCACAGGGAATAGACGCCAGTTTGAAAGCCTCCTCCGGATTGCCCACATTCATCATAATCTTAGTACGAGTCCTGGGCAAGCTATCTAGGGGTGTCTCCTCAATCTCAAAGGGCAACAACCCCTCATATACCTTCCCTTCTTCTCCTTCCGCACAGCATACCGTTATGTCTTGTCCTGTCTTAATTACACCCGTGGCATTACCACAACCCACAATAGCAGGAATGCCCAACTCCCTGGCAATAATGGCAGCGTGACAGGTGCGTCCACCCTGATTGGTGACAATAGCACTAGCCTTCTTCATTATAGGCTCCCAATCTGGGTCTGTCTTGTTGGTTACCAATACCTCCCCTGCCTTGAACTCCCCAATTCTGTGGACGTCCAGTATTACACGAGCCTTACCCTGCCCGATCATCTCGCCCACGGCACGACCCGTTACCAGAACATTACCCTTTTCTTTGAGTTTGTAGGTTTTTAGGACATTGGTAGATTTCTGGGATTGTACAGTTTCCGGACGAGCTTGGACAATAAACAATTCCCCAGTAAGGCCGTCTTTGGCCCATTCTATATCCATGGGGGTGTATTGTCCTCTTTTCTCACTGTAGTGTTCTTCTATAATACAAGCCCATTTTGCCAGGGTTAGTACTTCATCGTCGGTGAGGGCATATTTTTGTCTTTCCGAGAGGGGCACAGGGACGTTTTTCACCTGTTTTTGTCCCCCTATATCATATACCATTTTAATTTCCTTGCTCCCCAGCCGCTTATGTAAAATGGGTCTGTATCCCTGTTTCAGTGTGGGCTTGAACACGAAATACTCATCCGGGTTTACCGCGCCCTGTACTATGTTTTCCCCCAACCCGTAGGAGGCAGTGATGAAAACTGCATTCTTAAAGCCAGTTTCTGTGTCAATACTAAACATCACGCCGGAGGAGGCCAAGTCGGAGCGTACCATTTTTTGTACCCCCACAGACAAGGCTACTTGGAAGTGGTCAAACCCCTTCACGGTGCGGTAGGATATTGCCCTGTCGGTGAAAATAGAGGCGAAGCACTTATGACAGGCTTCTAATACGTTTTTCACCCCGTGTACGTTTAAATAGGTTTCCTGTTGCCCGGCGAAACTGGCATCTGGCAAGTCTTCTGCTGTGGCACTGGATCTTACCGCTACGTCTGTGTCATAGCTGTATTGTCTACATTTTTCTGGATCATCCATTCTCTCACACAGTTTTGGGTCTGCCCCGTAGCGTTCGCAGAGTTTAAAATAGGCTTGGGATATTGCCAATTCCAACTCTTTAGGGAAGGGAGTGTTTAGGATTAATGCCCTTGCCTGTTTACCTCTTTCCTGGAGGTTTTGCAAGTCTTCCACATCCAAGTCTTCAAAAATCTTACGCAGTTTTTCTTCCAACCCCGCCTTTTCAATAAAGTAGCGGTAGGCGTAGGCGGTTGTAGCAAATCCTGTGGGCACATTTACCCCTTTTTTGCTCAACTGTTGAATCATCTCTCCTAGGGAGGCGTTTTTTCCACCCACTAGGGGGATGTCTTCTATTCCCACCTCTTCAAACCACAACACGAACCTTTCGCTTTTTTGAGGCTCTTTTACTTGTTCTGGTACTACACTTACCATAATGTTCCTCTCCTTTTCTTGTTTTGCCATTTTCTTGCCCTTCTATTCATATTCTAGTTCCACTCCTCTTTTTCAATTATTAATTTTTAATTAACTTTTGTTGTTTTTTTCTTATTAATTCTTGACATCCCCGTTATTATAACACTCCCACTTCGATTTTACCATAACTTTTATCTTTTCCTTTACATCCAGCTACAAATGTTTAATTTTGTTTATCTGTTTCCCTTGTAAATCAGCAGGCTCAGCCGCCGCAGAACGGATAATTGGTATACAATCCTTTCTTTTAAAAATGTTAAAATATTAGCCCTATTTTATTGTTTTTTTCTATTGGCAGTTTTTTCTTTCTTCTTCAACAATTCTTATCCTTCTCCCTTCTCGCCCCGGTTTAAACTAGCCATTTTGTTCTTAACTTATAATTGGGGATAATAAAATCCAGTGTTAAAATTTCAAAACGTCATGGAGAACAAATTTGTCCTGATTACTGGCGCCACTGGGGGTTTAGGGGTAGCAGTAACAGAAGCAGTACTAAAAAGAAACCCTCGGCAGGTGACAATAACCTATCGTCAAGAAGAATCCCTTTCTTTTCTCCTACAACGTTTAACTCCCTCAGAAATATCCAAGTTAAAACCGGTTGCCTGTGATGTTACTGATGAAACCCAGGTTAGGACAATGGTAGCCCAAATGTCTCAGGTGGACGTGTTAATTCACCTAGTGGGGGGTTTTGATATGGGTTATGTGGAAGACTTCAGCTTTCACCAATGGCAATACATGTTTACTCTAAACCTCCATTCCACCTTCCTCCTTGCCAAATACTGTCTTCCCAAGATGAAACAAACCGGCTATGGTCGTATTGTTGCCGTAGCCTCGCGTGCTGCAGTTCAACCCACTGCCCAACTGTCAGCCTACGGCGCTGCCAAAGCAGGAGTTTGTAATCTCATTGCCACCATTGCCGAGGAGACAAAAGCAAAGCATTTAGATATCACTGCCAATACCGTTTTACCCAGCATCATAGATACTCCCAAAAACAGAGAAACAATGGAGTTTAATGATAATTGGGTTTCTCCTCAGTCTTTGAGTGAAGTCATTTGTTTCCTTGCCAGTGAAGCCGCCAGAGACATCCGCGGTGCCACTATCCCAGTCTACGGCAAAGCCTAAAAAGCTATTTCCCCCCGTCTGTACCGGTTTATTGCCATATGCCCCTTGACAAAATAGCGGGGGCGGGCTATGATGGGGGGGCGGTAGGCAAAGGGACTACCAAGACGGCGGGGGTGGTAATTTTTTATATGATAATAATTAGCAAATAGTGTGGGGGGAAAGAGGGGAGAAGGTGAGAAGGAAGAAAGACAAAAAAAGGGGGAAAAGAGAAGGGGGGAGAGATTAAACAGTGGTTAACTCCTTTTCTTTTTGTTTGAGGAGTTCATCGATTTTGGCGATGTACTTGTCAGTAATTTTTTGAATTTCCTCCTGAAGGGCGCGGGATTCATCTTCAGAGATTTCGCCATTTTTCTCTTGTTTGCGGACTTTATCAATGGCATCACGGCGAATGTTACGGATGGCAACCCTCCCCTCTTCTGCATATTTAGCAGCAATTTTGACAAACTCCTTGCGACGTTCGGTGGTGAGAGGGGGGATATTCAAACGGATAACCTGGCCATCATTGTTGGGGGTTAAACCCAAGTCGGACATGGTGATGGCCTTTTCTATTTGGGGAAGACTATTCTTGTCAAAGGGCTGAATGAGGAGAGTAGTGGCATCAGGGGTAGTAATACTGGCCAGTGCCTTCAAAGGCGTTTCTGTGCCATAATAGTCCACCATAATCCTGTCCAAAAGGCTAGCATTAGCCCGACCAGTACGGATAGTGTTCAAGTCCTGTTGAGTCTTCTCAACACTTTTTTGCATTAAATGTTGAATTTCCTCAGTTATTTTCACAGAAACCTCCTACTATAGTTCCAACCTTTTCTCCTCTTACTGCTCGGATAATATTACCACGTTGGAAAAGATTAAATACCACGATGGGGATATTATTCTCCTTACACAAGGTAATGGCAGTCCAGTCCATTACCTTTAAATCCTTGGTCAGAACATCATTATAATGCAAAGTCTCATAACGGCGAGCATTGGGATTCTTCATGGGATCTGAATCGTACACCCCGTCTACTTTTGTCGCTTTAAATATTACCTGGGCGTCGATCTCAGCGGCTCTGAGGGCGGCAGTAGTATCGGTGGTGAAGAAAGGATTACCAGAACCAGCACCAAAAATAACAACCCTACCCAATTCCAAGTGTCTAATAGCCTTCCTTCTAATGTAGGGCTCAGCTACTTCTTGCATAGCGATGGCCGTTTGTACCCTAGTGGGAATATTTATCCTCTCCAAGGCATCTTGTAGAGTCATGGCATTCATCACGGTGGCAATCATCCCCACGTAATCCGCCGTAGCACGGTCCATTCCCGCTGCTGCCGCCTGTACTCCTCTAAAAATATTACCTCCTCCCACTACTATTGCCACCTGAACATTTTCCCTCACTACTTGGGCTATCTCCTCCGCCACCTGAGCCACTACCTTGGGATCTATACCATATCCCAAATCCCCCATGAGGGCCTCCCCGCTCAGTTTTAGTAGTATCCTCTGGTAAGCCATTGTCTTACTGCATTTTCCTTAAATTTTCTTCAGTTAAGATACCAGTTTTTGACCCTCCCAGCATCAGTGCCGGCTTAGGACTGGTACAGCTCTATACAATGTAAAAAAAACACCTCATGCAGGAAGATAGCAGAGGGAGGTATACAAAAGGTAGCCCCAAAAAAGCTTACAATCCCTGCAACCCCTATATATTGGCTCTGAAATTATCAAGTATTACCTCTATAATTTTCATTGGCTATCCTTATATATTCCAATGCCTTGCATACACTCTGTGAAATAGCATCCTCCCCCTTTTAGTGGAGGCCCCTGAGGGTGTGTTCCCCAAATCCCCCTTTGTTAATTTTTGTATCAGAAATCTACCTCAAGGGGGGCGCTATGCTATGATTGGGGTGGGCGGTGGTCGTGGGCCAGTGCTCAGACACTTGGGCTGGTTAATTTTTACATGATAAAAATTAACAACAAGAAGGGCACAGCCGGGAAAAGGAGAGCCGTGCCAAAAGTTAGAGGGGACTAGACGTCGTAATAAAGAGCAAACTCGTAGGGATGGGGACGAAGTCGCATGGGATTGACCTCGTTATCGAGCTTGTACTCGATCCAGTTTTGGATAAACTCTTCGGTGAAAACGCCACCAGCAGTTAAGAATTCATGATCCTTTTCCAAAGCTTCCAAAGCCTGTTCCAGAGATCCAGGAGTAGAAGGGATTTTACTCAACTCTTCGGGGGAAAGATCATAAATATCCACGTCCAGAGGCTCGCCAGGATCAATTTCATTCTTGATGCCATCAATGCCAGCACAAAGCATGGCAGCAAAGGCTAGGTAGGGGTTACAACTGGCATCCGGACAACGGAACTCAATGCGCTTGGCCTTAGGATTAGGACCAGAGATAGGAATACGAACGGAAGCAGAGCGATTACCCTGAGAATAGGCCAGGTTGACGGGAGCCTCAAACCCGGGCACCAGACGTTTATAGGAGTTGGTGGTGGGGTTACTAAAGGCGAGGATGGCGGGGGCGTGTTTCAAAATACCACCAATGTAGTGGAGGGCCAGTTTGCTCAGATTGGCATACCCGTCACCCCAGAATAGAGGCTGACCATCTTTCCAGAGGGACTGGTGAGTGTGCATCCCCGAGCCATTGTCGTTAAACAAAGGCTTGGGCATGAAAGTGGCAGTCTTCCCATACTTTCTGGCCACATTCTTGACCACATACTTGTAGGTCATCAGATAATCAGCAGCCTTCACCAGAGTGGCGAAGCGGAAGCCCAACTCGCACTGACCTCCAGTGGCTACCTCGTGGTGATGTTTTTCCACAGGCACACCGCACTCTGACATGGTTAAGAGCATCTCTGTGCGAATATCCTGAAGGGTGTCGCTGGGGGAAACCGGGAAGTAGCCCTGTTTGTAATTGGGTTTATACCCCAGGTTTCCACCTTCCTCTTCTCTACCAGAATTCCAACGCCCCTCAATACTGTCTACGTAATAATACCCCTTGTTCTCCGTCTGGTCAAAACGGACATCGTCAAACACAAAAAATTCTGCCTCTGGGCCAAAATAGGCAGTGTCTGCGATACCCGTGCTTTTCAGGTACTCCACTGCCTTCTTGGCGATGCTACGAGGATCTCTAGAATACCACTCCCCAGTTCGTGGCTCCTTGATACTACAAATCATGCTGAGGGTGGGCTCTTTACAGAAGGGGTCAATCCAGGCAGTGGTCGGATCTGGCACCATGCACATGTCCGATTCGTTGATAGCCTTCCAGCCACGGATGCTGGAGCCATCAAAGGGCACCCCGTCCTCAAAGGAAGACTCGTCCAGCTGACTGCTATAAAAGGAACAGTGTTGCCAAGTGCCTGGCAAGTCAACGAACTTCAGGTCAATAATTTTAATTTCTCTTTCCTGAATTAGTTTCAGTACGTCTTGTGGAGTCTGCGGAGTTGATGGCATTAATTCTCTTCTCCTTTTCTACCTACACTGTCTACCGTCTTTTTGTTCAAAGAAACAATCCTATACAACCTCCCTTCTCGTTTTTGTAGCCATTTATACATGTTCTCCCCTTTTCTCTAGGATCTATGAGAATACATTTATAAAACATTTTCCAATTTGACCCCCTTAACCCCCTTGGTGAAAACAGTGCCAGTCTTTTGTTCCTTAAAACGAGCCTGTACCTTGTCATACACGGCATCGGGTAGGTGTACATATCCTGCCTTATTAATTAGGGGCTTATGTTCCTTCTGCAGGTAGAACTCGACAAAGGCCTTCACTTCGGGACGATTTAGGGACTCTTTTTTAACATATATAAACAGTGGGCGAGATAGAGGTTGATAGGTACCCTCCTCTACAGTCGTAACACTAGGTTCAATACATCCCTGGCCATTTTTGGGATCACCATCATCTATGGCCACCGGTTTGACCTTGTCTATATTCTCCTCTAGATAGGCCAGTCCGAAGTAACCCAATCCCCCCTTGTCATTGGCCACACCCTGTACCAATACATTATCATCCTCACTGGCAGTATAATCCCCTCGACCCTGTCCCGATTTGCCCACAACGGCCTCGGTGAAGAAGTCAAAAGTGCCAGAGTCAGTCCCTGGCCCATACAAGTTCAAAGGTTCGTCGGGAAACTTAGCATTTACCTGTTTCCACTTAGTTATTTTCCCTTGGGCTTCAGGAGCCCAAATCTTCTTCAACTCCTCTACAGTAAGACAGCTAGCCCAATCATTTTGAGGATTCACCACCACAGAAATGGCGTCATAGGCTATGGGCAATTCCACAAATTCTATCCCCGCCTCTTGACACTTCTGCATCTCCTCCGGCTTGATGGGACGAGAGGCATTAGAAATGTCCGTCTCTCCCGCACAGAACTTCTTAAACCCACCGCCTGTCCCGGATACGCCGATGGAAATTTGTACTTGGCCTTGTTCTTTTTGAAACTCCTCTGCCATCGCCTCGGTGATGGGGAAAACAGTGCTAGAACCATCAATGACTATGTTGCCACTCAATGAGCCTCCTCCCCCTCCCTGTTGTCCTGTACCCCCACCACAGGCAGTCAAATTCACCAGGGCTAGCACTGCCGCCATGGTTGTGGCAGTTTTTAACCTTTTCATAGTTTCTTCTCCCTGTCAATTTCGCCACGATTTAATTATTTTCCCCAGCTAGAATATACCTTTGTTTAGTTATTTTTTATTTAAGAAAAGTTTAAGATTAGATTAAATTTTAGAACCAGAAAAAAGTTGACATATCATATGTGTTAGCGATGACTAATTATATTATATTGGGAGTAGAAAACAACCATGGCTAGGGAAGTGGACAGCCAGGTACACATAGGGAAAATTGGAGAGTTACCCCTGGACAACTACAGGGTGGACATCAACACCATTACCGAGATGGTGGAAGAAACCCTGTTGGAGAATCCTAAACTGTCCGGGGTGTTTGTGACTAAAAAAAACGAGGTAGTGGCCACCATTTCTCGTCGGGTTTTCTTTGAAAAAATGAGTAGGGAATATGCCCGGGATATTTACAGCAAAAGACCAATAAAAGTCCTAGTGAGAACACTGGACTATAAACCATTAACTATACCAGCTGACACGGAAATTAACGAAGCAGTGAAACTGGCACTAAGACGCGCCCCCGAGTATGTTTATGAACCAGTTGTGGTCACAAAAGAAGATGAGTATATGGGCATGTTGGAATTGAGTGTTTTAATCCTGGCAGAGGCAAATATTTTTTCAGAAATTAACCAAATGCTTGTCAAACAGGGGGATGCACTAAAAAACTACGCGGAGAGACTAGAAAAGGAAAAAAAAGTAGTCAGCGAGTACGCCAAGGAGTTGGAAAACCAGAGGGAACAGCTGAAAAAAACTAACAAACTGCTAGAAAAACAGGCAAAACAATTAGAAGAACAACAAAAGGACCTGGAGCTCAGAAATGAGGAAATATCCAGGCTAAACAAGCGCTTTTCAGAAGTAGGAGTTTTGCTGTCAGAGGAGGGGAAAAAAACCCTTGATTCTCTGGAAGAAAGTGTGGAAAAGGTAGTGGCTTTAAATCAACAAATATCCCTAGCATCTTCCGGATTCAAGTACAAGTTCAGAATGATAAACCAGGCGACAGAATTGGTCTCACAGATAAGTAAAAGGGTTGAATTCTTGTCTCAGAAAGTGGGCAGAATGGTATCTGGTATATCATCAGAGGAAAAGAAGAGACTGCCCTTCGATATGGTAACACAGGAGATAGAAAAATTAAGTGTGCAAATCAACCAGGCAAGTAGTACTATCAATAATGTGGCTGAAGAGCTAAGAAGAGAAATTAACAACCTATCAGGCACCGCCGAAGAAAACCAGAAAATAGTAAAAAACCTGGCACGTAACTTCCAAAGCATACAGACTTCTTTAGCAAAACTAACAGCTTTGATAGAGGGGAGAGAAGAGAAAAATGATTAGTAGAACTTTGTCCCTAAGAGCAAAGGGGCTCAAAAAACCTTGGTTGGAGATAATATTCACAATTGTTGGGGTTGTGCCGATTTTAATTGTGGTGGGAATTTTCCTGGTTTTCCTACTTCAAACCTACGAGTTTTTCCAAAAAGTATCCCCCACAGAATTTTTTACCAGCAGACAATGGACCCCCAACTATGTCAATGCCAGATTCGGCGTGATTGTGCTACTGTCGGGGACAGTACTAACTACCATTATTGCCTTATTGTTTGCAACCCCAGTGGGCATCCTAGCAGCAGTTTACTTGTCAGAATATGCCCCCTCCCATCTGCGTCGTCCCCTCAAGGTGGCCTTGGAATCCCTGGGGGGTATACCGGCGGTAGTTTACGGTTACTTTGCCCTCCTGGTGTTGACTCCCTTTGTCAAAAACACATTTATCCCCTTCATCTCCAGTTTTAACGCCCTCAGTGCAGGAATCTGTATCGGTATATTTGTAACACCGGTGATCGCCTCCTTGACAGAAGACGCCCTCGATTCCCTCCCCCAACAGTTGCGCAATTCCGGCTATGCCCTGGCCTTGACCAAACCAGAAGTGATTTTCCGCATCCTTCTCCCCTCTATATTCCCCCGCATAATAGCCGCAGTCTCCCTGGCAGCTTCCCTGGCCATTGGAGAAACCATGATCGCGGCAATAGCCGCCGGACAAAGGCCAAATCTAACCTTTAATCCCCTCGTGCCCGTTGAAACCATGACCAGTTTTATTGTTAGGATTAGTCTGGGCACGGTAGAATATGATTCCCTATTGTTCAAGACAATTTTCACTCTAGGGTTTATTCTTTTTCTAGCAACCCTGATTCTCAACAGTATAAGCTACTGGCTGCAGAATTGGGATTTGAGCAACATCAGCAGAAAACGCCATAAAAGCGAGAGTAAAAGGGCAACCACTGAGGAAAAATATAGGATAACCCTAGAGAAAAAAGATACTATTGTCGACAGGGAACAATTCCAGAAAAGTAACCTGAAAAGCAGGAAGGTATGGGAGAAAATACTAGGAGTAGTGGGTTTTATTTGTGCTAGTTTGGGAGTAGTTTTTATAACAATATTGTTTCTATCCCTAGTAAGTGATGGGATTAGTCACCTGAACTGGAAATTCCTTACTAGTTTCCCCTCCCGTGACCCGAAAGAGTCGGGAATTCTGTCACCTCTGGTGGGCAGTACATGGCTATTTATACTCACTTTGCTGATGGTGACACCACTGGGGGTAGGTAGTGCCATCTACTTGGAAGAGTACCAGAAGAAGGATTGGTTTGCCCGCTTTCTGGACATTTGTATTGCCAATCTAGCCGCAATACCCACTATCCTCTACGGCTTATTGGGATTGGAATTGTTTGTACATTTGGGTAGGCCCATCACAGGAGGCAATAGTATCCTAAGTGGCGCCTTGGTATTAACCATGATTGCCCTGCCCACAGTGATAGTAACCAGCAGGAATGCCCTAAAAAGTGTAGATCCAGTCTTGCGACAAAGTGGCTACGCGCTGGGTATGACAAAAGAGCAGGTGATAATTAGAATCCTATTACCCAACGCCCTTCCTGGCATCATAACAGGAGTTTTGATTGCCCAAGGGAGGGCCTTGGCAGAAACGGCAGCCCTAATTGGTGTGGGCGCCAGGGCCATAGTTCGTTTCTTGCCCCCCTTGTCGTTAGATGGATTACGAAGTAACTACTCAAGCCTGCCAGTACAAATTTTCTACTGGTTACAGAGTCCAAAAGCAGAAGTTCAATCTTTAGCCGCAGCCGCCATTATAGTTTTGGTTATCATTCTCCTGGCCATAAATGTTTTATCTGTGTTGGTACGGGAGTTTTTAAAACCAAAAACTAGTACATAGAGGGAGGTGTCTATGGAAGACAATGTAATCATCAGACTGGAAAATGTGTCTGTTACCTACTACAAACAAGTACTTCTGGCCGGGGTATTCATAGACTTTAAGGCGCATCAAATCACGGGTATTATAGGACGTTCCGGCTGTGGCAAGACCACCCTACTACGTTGTTTGAATCGCCTAAATGACCTGATAGAGGGAATGAGGGTAAAGGGAAAAATATTATTCAGGGGGGAAGACATATATCGGCCAGGTGTGGACCTAGTGGAATTGCGTAGTCGGATAGGAATGGTGTTTCAGCGTCCGGCGCCATTCCCCATCTCCATCCGCGACAACATCGCCTTCCCCCTAAGGGCAAACGGCTATCCTCGCAAACAAATCCCGGAAATGGTAGAATTGGCCCTCACCAAGGTGGGTCTGTGGGATGAGGTAAAATACCGTCTTAACCAAAATGCCCTAACCCTTTCCGGCGGACAACAGCAGCGTTTGTGTATCGCTAGAGCCATCGCCATCCAACCAGAGGTATTACTATTGGATGAACCCTGTTCGGCATTAGACCCAGTCTCCACCCTAGAAATTGAGAAACTGCTTCTAAAACTAAAAGAAGACTATACCATCATCATGACCAGTCACGACCTAAGACAGGTTGCCCGTATCTGTGACGAAGTGGTGTATATGGACGTAGAAGAGAATGCCAGGGGCGGTAAGACTGGTTATGTAGTTGAGCATAATACAGTAGAAAAAATATTCCTGAACCCCGACAGTAGGAAGACTTACGAGTACACCACTGCCGGATTAACGGGTATAACCAAAAGATAAGGAGGCGGGCCTATCCCCCCCGGGGTTGGCAATCACAAATCCATACGGCGGGTCCTATTAAAAGTCGCCGTAGGACTGGATGGCATTGAGTAATCGTTGTATTACCTGTTCCAGGGGAAGAGCCCCAAGCTCCCCCTGGGCCCGGGTACGTATACTGAGGGTGTTATTGTCCTGTTCCTTTGCCCCTACCACCGCCATAACGGGGATTTTTTCCTTTTCAGCGGTGCGGATCATCTTAGCCAGTCTGTCGCCACTGGCGTCCACCTCGGCGCGGATTCCCAGACTAAGCATCTTCTGGCAAACCTGTTGAGCATAGGGACGAAACTCATCAGAGACGGGCAGGAGGCGGACTTGGACAGGGGCTAGCCAGATGGGGAAATCCCCCGCATATTCCTCAATGAGTATACCAATAAGACGCTCTAAAGAGCCAAAGGGGGCACGGTGTATCATTACAGGGCGTTGACGACTGCCGTCTGGGGCGGTGTATTCCAAGTCGAAACGTTCTGGTAGGTTGTA